>CALUII010000001.1 GCA_944320665.1 uncultured Alistipes sp.
TACATCTGGTAGAAGAGCATCATCACCACGGCGATCTTCGTGATGGCGCCGTAGACGCCCAGCTGCGCCATCGCCCCTTCGGGGACGAGGTACTTGATCAGCTGGCGGTCGATGAACTCGTTGGCCGTACCGGCCAGGCCGCCCACCAGCAGCGGCAGCGAGTAGGCGAAGACCGCCACCAGCAGCGGCCACGAGATGCGCGGCACGATGCGCCCCGTGGTCGTGAGGATCGCGCCCCACGTCGCCACGCTCGCCACAAAGTTGGCCACGAAGACCCACCCCACGCCGAAATCCGTGGCATAGAGTCCCGCGGCGCCGAAGCCCACGGCCAAACCCACGTTGAGAACGACGTTGAGCAGCTTGAAGCCCACGAAGGTCATCGAGCGGCCCTGCTCCCTGAGGCGCGAGAAGGGGATGCAGCCCCAGACGTCGAAGAGGATGATCGCCGCCACCCAGACCACATACTCCGGATGGGCCTCGTAGGCTTCGCCCATGAGGCGGGCGGCCCCGTCGCGGAAGAGGACGATCAGCACGAAGAAGAGCGTTGCGGCGAGCGACGTCACACCCCACGTCGTGGCGAAGAGACGCCGCTTGGCCCCCGCGACGTCGCCCCCCTGCTCCTCGGCCTTGGCCGAAAAGCGGAAGTAACTCGACTCCATACCCATCGTCAGCAGCGTCAGCGCCAGCGGAATCAGGGCGTAGATGTCGGTCACGATGCCGTAGGTCTCCTGTCCGAAGATACGGGTATAGTAGGGCGTGAGCAGGTAGCTCAGGAAGCGCACCACGATGGTGCTGATGCCGTAAACGGCAGTCTGTTTGGCCAATTTTTCGAGCATACGCGCAGTATAACTTGCAAATGTACGAAAAATTCCCGAATCGGCACCAAACACCCCGCCCGAAAGGTGCGGTTACGATTTGTAAGCCAACACGATTATTTTTGCGCGCGCCGGTACCAACTTTACAAAAAAAATCATACCTTTGCTAACGATTTGTTCGAAAAACATACACGATCTTATCCAAATCCTAAGATACTATGTACGGTAAAATCAAAGAGTACTTACAGAAAGAACTGGCCGACATCGAAGCGGCCGGCCTCTACAAGAAGGAGCGCATCATCGAGTCGCCCCAGCGCGCCGAGATCGAAGTCGCAGGCCGCAAGGTGCTGAACTTCTGCGCAAACAACTACCTCGGTCTGTCGGACAACCCGCGTCTGATCGAGGCCGCCAAGAAGGCCATGGACGCCCGCGGCTTCGGCATGTCGTCGGTACGCTTCATCTGCGGCTGCCAGGACATCCACAAACAGCTCGAAAAGGCCATCTCCGACTACTTCGGAACGGAGGACACGATCCTCTACGCCGCCTGCTTCGACGCCAACGGCGGTGTATTCGAACCGCTCTTCACCGATCAGGACGCCATCATCTCCGACGCGCTGAACCACGCCTCGATCATCGACGGCGTGCGTCTGTGCAAGGCCGTGCGCTACCGCTACGCAAACGCCGACATGAACGAACTGGAGGAGTGCCTCAAGAAGGCTCAGGCCCAGCGCTTCCGCATCATCGTGACGGACGGCGTCTTCTCGATGGACGGCAACGCCGCTCCGCTCGACAAGATCTGCGCCCTGGCCGAGAAGTACGACGCCCTGGTGATGGTCGACGAGTGCCACTCGGCCGGCGTGCTCGGCAAGACGGGCCGCGGTATCACCGAACTCTACAACCTGCGCGGTCAGGTCGATATCCTCACCGGTACGCTCGGCAAGGCCTTCGGCGGTGCCGTCGGCGGATTCACCACCGGCCGCAAGGAGATCATCGACATGCTGCGTCAGCGTTCGCGTCCGTACCTCTTCTCGAACTCGCTGCCCCCCGCCGTCGTCGGCGCCTCGATCGAGATGTTCCGCATGCTCGCCGAGAGCAACGAACTCCACGACCGTCTGGTGGCCAACGTCGAGCACTTCCGCAAGGGCATGATGGAGGCCGGTTTCGACATCAAACCCACCCAGTCGGCCATCTGCGCCGTGATGCTCTACGACGCCAAACTGTCGCAGGACTTCGCCGCCAAACTGCAGGACGAGGGCATCTTCGTGACGGGCTTCTACTATCCCGTCGTGCCGAAGGGACAGGCCCGTATCCGCGTCCAGGTTTCGGCCGGCCACACCACCGAGCAGCTCGACCGTTGCATTGCAGCCTTCGTCAAGGTGGGTCGCGAACTCAACATCATCAAGTAGTTACCGATTAAAAAACCGGAACCGACCGTGGCAAAGGCTCAACTGGACGCTATCGACCGCAAGATTCTGAAGTTTCTGATCCGGAACGCGCGCATGCCCTTCCTCGAAATCGCCCGCGAATGCGGCATCTCGGGGGCGGCCATCCACCAGCGCATCCGCAAACTCGACGAATCGGGCGTCATTCTCGGCAGTCGACTGATTGTCAACCCCAAGATGCTGGGTTTCGATGTCTGCGCCCACATCGGCATCCGGCTCAACGACCCGCAACTGCTCACGCAGACCGTCGAACGGCTGCGCGAAGTGCCCGAAATCGTGGAGTGCCACTTCATCACGGGGGCATACAACATCCTCGTGAAACTCTACTGTCTGGACAACGAACACCTGATGAAGACCATCTTCGGAGGTATTCTGAGCATTCCGGGCGTTTCGACCACACAGACCTACATCTCGCTGCAGGAGGCGTTCCAACGTCAGGTGAACGTCGATTTCCTCGAGGAGTAGGCCGGCTGCACCGCCCTGTGCGGCGGCGGCAATACAATCCGACGAAAACCCCCGAACCAATTCATGTGGTTCGGGGGTTTTCCGTTTGCATCATCCGCGTGCGGATCGCGGCGCGTAGCCGGCTGCACGCGTCATCAGGACTTGTAGCGCATCCACTTGGCCAGTTCGCGGAACGTGGGCTTCTTGCCGTACATGAAGATGCCGACGCGGTAGATCTTCGCCGCAAGCCATACCATCACCACGAACGAGGCATAGAGCAGCACCAGCGAGAGAAGGATCTCCCACATCGGGATGCCGCACGGGATGCGGGCCATCATCACCACGGGCGACGTGAAGGGGATGATCGAGAACCAGAAGGCGATCTGCGAGTTGGGGTCGTTCATCACCGACATCGCCACCAGGAAGCCGAGGATGATCGGAATCGTGATGGGGGTCTGCAGCTGCTGGGCATCCTGCACGTTGTCGACGCTCGAGCCCACGGCGGCGAACATCGCCGAGTAGAGCAGGTAGCCGCCGATGAGGAAGAGCAGCAGCCAGACAACCAACATCACCACATAGCCCAGGTCGGTCGCCGTAGCCAAGGCCTGCAACATGTCGGGGTCGATGCCCGCAGCGGCGGCGGCCGTCGAGGCGTCGAGCGCTCCCGACTGCACGGCCTGAGCACTGGCCAGCACGTCGGCCGGCATCAGGTGGGGCATCACCAGTCCGCCGATGCCGACGACGAGCACCACCCAGAGCAGGATCTGCACCACGGCCACGCAGGCCACACCGAGGATCTTGCCCATCATCAGGTCAAAGGGGCGCACCGACGAGACGATCACCTCGAGCACGCGGTTGTTCTTCTCCTCGATGACCGACTGCATGACCATCGCGCCGTAGATCACCAGAAACATGTAGAGCACCATGCCCAGCGCGAAGCCCACGAAGGCCGAGACGGCCGACGACTGCGCCTGGGCATCCTCCTCCTGCGACTCGTCGTTGCGGAAGGTCTGCATCGTCACCTCCGTATGCACCTCGGCAAGGATGCGGTCCAGATCCTCGATCTGGTAGCCCTTGAGCTTCTCGGCCTCGAGCACCCGTTCGATCTGGTTGCGGATGTTCTCCTCGAGGGCCATCGACGACGACGCATTGGCATAGAGCTTCACGTTGCCCGGATTGGTCAGCACGTCGGGGCCGATCCACAACACACCGAAGTGGTCGGTCAACTCGCGGCGTGCCTCGTCGAGCGAGAGCTCCGTCGTCTCGAACTCGGCCTCGGCACCCGACTCCAGGGCCGGAGCCACCAGGCCGCTCTCGTCGATCACGGCGATGGACTTGGTCTCGCCCCGCGTGAAGTGCATGATGAGCGCCGGAGCGGCCATCAGCGCGATCAACAGCACGGGCATGAGGATCGTCGTGATGATGAAGGATTTCTTGCGGACGCGTTCGTTGAACTCGCGTCCCACGATGATGGATATGTTCGACATAATCTGCTATAAATTCGTTACGTTCAACTGTTCCCTCCGAAACGTCGCGCCCTACTGACGGCGGGCCCGGCGGCGGTTGCGCACGATGCCGACCGCGCCCACCACCACAAAGAGCCCCGACACGAGTGCACCGCTGGCCGATCCGTTGGGGCTCATGAGGCTGAAAAGCAGCCCCGCCGCACCGAGCACGGCGACCACACCGTAGGAAAAGTTGCTGATCTCTTTCTGTTTCATCGTCTCTACATATATATTACTTATGCGGGTCAGAGCGAGCCGTTGACCGCCCGAATGAAGATGTCGTTCATCGAGGGGATCACCTCCGTGAAGGAGCGCACCTCGACCGCCTCGTTCAGTGCGGCGATCACGCCCCGCACCTCGGCATCCGACGCCACATGGAGCCGGATCGTGCGGTAGATCGACTGCGTCTCGGTACCGTCGAGCAGCTCGCACCGTCCGGCCGCCGCGGCACGCAGCGCCGACTCCTCGCCGCGGTAGGAGACCTCGAAGAGGTTTGTGCCGTGGCTGTGGCGGATGTCGTCCACACGTCCCGAGAGGATGTTGTGCGACTTGTTGATCAGCGTGATGTGGTCGCAGACCTCCTCCACGGAGGACATGTTATGCGTCGAGAAGATCACCGTCGCGCCCCGGTCGCGCAGGGCCAGGATCTCCTCCTTGAGCAGGTTGGCGTTGATCGGGTCGAAGCCCGAGAAGGGCTCGTCGAAGATCAGCAGCTCGGGTTCGTGCAGCACCGTGACGATGAACTGCACCTTCTGGGCCATACCCTTCGAGAGTTCGTCGACACGCTTGCCCCACCAGCTCTCGATGCCGAACTTGCGGAACCACTCACGCAGCCGCTGCGTGGCGTCGTGGCGCGTGAGCCCCTTGAGCCGCGCAAAGAAGAGGGCCTGTTCGCCCACCTTCATCTTCTTGTAGAGGCCGCGCTCCTCGGGCAGGTAGCCGATGCGGCGCACATCCTCGGGGCGCAGTTCGTGCCCGTCGAAGAGCACGCGCCCCGTATCGGGTGCCGTGATGCGGTTGATGATGCGGATGAGGGTGGTCTTGCCGGCGCCGTTGGGGCCCAGCAGACCGTAGACCGATCCGCGCGGGATCGAGAGCGAGACGTCGTCGAGGGCCGTATGTTCGGCGAAACGTTTCGAGACGTGTTCTACCTTCAATATATCTTCCATGTCTTCACACTTGTGCTTGAGCGGGTGAAACCGACGGGCGCAGCGGCCGTCGGAACAGAGGGTGGACGCCGCACGGCCTATCGGACAACAAATATACGGATTTCGTCGAAAAATCAAAGTGTCAGCCGCAGTTTTTCGGATTCCGGAGCCGCGGCGGGTGGTGCAGCGTGACGGAAAATTCGTAACTTTGTCCTCCGGGAGATCCCTTACGAACCCTTCACTGCCATGTTGCACTTCGAATGCGATTACATGGAGGGGGCACACCCCCTCGTCCTCGAACGGCTGGCCGAAACCAACCTCGAACGCACCGCCGGATACGGCGACGACCCCTACTCGGCCCATGCCCGCGAACTGATCCGCGCGGCCTGCGGCGCCGCCGATGCCACGGTCTTCTTCACCGTGGGCGGCACGCAGAC
This sequence comes from uncultured Alistipes sp., assembly GCA_944320665.1. Classification (GTDB taxonomy): domain Bacteria; phylum Bacteroidota; class Bacteroidia; order Bacteroidales; family Rikenellaceae; genus Alistipes. Next base: position 5,792 of record CALUII010000001.1, read on the forward strand.
CAATGCCGTGGTGATCGACCACCTGCTGCGCCCGTGGCAGGGGGTGCTGGCCGCCGAGACGGGACACATCAGCGTCCACGAGGCCGGCGCCATCGAGGCCTCGGGCCACAAGGTGCTGACGCTGCCTCACCACGACGGCAAGATCGACCCCGCGGAGGCCGAACGCTGGATCGAGCGCTTCTACCACGACGCCAACTACGAACACATGGTGGCACCGGGGATGATCTACCTCTCGCATCCGACCGAATACGGCACCCTCTACACGCGTCGTGAGCTTGAGGCGCTGCACGCCCTGGCCCGCCGCCACCGCATCGCGCTCTACCTCGACGGCGCACGGCTCGCCTACGGACTGGCCGCACCCGGCACGGAGGTGACGCTCGAAACGATCGCCCGTTGTTGCGACGCCTTCTACATCGGCGGCACGAAGTGCGGCGCACTCTTCGGCGAGGCGGTCGTCATACCCGACCCGGAGCGTGCACGCTACCTCTTTCCCGTAGCCAAACGCCATGGCGCCGTGCTGGCCAAGGGGCGGCTGCTGGGCGTGCAGTTCGAGACGCTCTTCAGCGACGGGCTCTACCACCGCATCGGCGCCCACGCCGTGGCACTGGCGGCCAAACTCCGCCGCGCGCTCATCGAGAAGGGCTACACGCTCGCCATCGATTCGCCCACGAACCAACTCTTCATCACGATCGGAAACGACCGCTTCGCCGACTTCGCCGCCCGCACGGGCTGCGCCTTCTGGGAGGCCGACGATCGGCGCACGATCGCCCGCTTCGCCCTGGGATGGGCCACGGCCGAAGAGGAGGTCGACGAACTGATCCGCCGGCTCTGACGCAGCAGCTCCCGGCTCCGCCCCATCCGGCAAGCAAGATACAGAACAGATGTCACCCCGTTCCACCATACCCACCTCCGCCACGGCACCGTCCGACGACCGTACGCTGCATATCCGCAATATGGTCTGCAACCGGTGTATCATGGCGGTGCGCGACACGCTCGAACGGCTCGGACTGACAACCCGCACCGTCACGCTGGGGCTGGCCGAACTCTGCGAGACGCCGTCCGACACGCAGCGCGCGGCGCTGCGCACGGCACTCGAGGCCCTGGGTTTCGAGCTGATCGACGACCGGCGCGAACAAGAGGTCGAACGCATCCGCAATGCCGTCGTCGCATGGGTCCACCACGACGGGGGCGACCCGCGTCTGCACCTCTCGGACTACCTGGCCGAACGACTCGGCCGCGACTACGACACACTGAGCCGACTCTTCTCCGAGGAAACAGGTTCAACCATCGAGAAGTACCTCATCGCCCAGCGAATCGAACGTGCCAAGGAGCTCCTCAGCTACGGGGAATTGACCCTTTCGCAGATTGCCGACGAGCTGCACTACTCGAGCGTCGCCTACCTCAGCACCCAGTTCAAAAGCGTGACGGGGATGACCCCCAGCGCCTTCCGCACGCAACAGCTCCGCACCGGTTCGGAGCGCCGGCCGCTCGACGAGATCTGAGCCGCATCGAAGAGAGAGTGAGGGGGAGGGAGGCGGCGAGCGAAAGGCAGCAGACAGAGCCCCGCCCCGCCACAAGGATTCGCACCCCCACTTTCCGCCGGCACCTCCTCACCGGCACGAGGCCGTTCGCCCGGCCGACGGCCGAAATCTTGTAAATCGTTTCCGGAATTCCATAACGCGGCACCCCTTCCGCCCCACTATCTTTGCCTCCGGAAACGAGAGGCAGCGCCGCAGCCCCGATCCGGGCCGGCCGTGCCACCTCTCCCGACCGCTCCGCCATACGCACATACGCACCATGAACACCGCAAAAAACACGATCCGCACCACCTTCCCCCTCATGGGAATGAGTTGCGCCAGTTGCGCCGCCCGTATCGCCCACACGCTCCGCCACCTGGCAGGCGTTCGTGACGTCGCGGTCAATTTCGCCGCGGCAACCGTCACGGTGGTCTACGACCCGGCGGTCGTCACGCCCGAAGGGCTGCGACACGCCGTGCAGGAGGCCGGATACGACCTCCTCACACAACCCCGGGAGGCTTCGCCCGATGCCGTCGAACACCTGCAGGCACGCCGTTACGCCGACCTGCGGCGGCGGACGATCGCCGCCATCATTCTGGCGGTGCCCGTCGCCGTCGTCGGCATGTTCTTCCAGCAACGGCCCTGGGCCGGCGCGTTGCTCGCCCTGCTCTCGGCTCCCGTCGTTTTCGGACTGGGCGGCGGATTCTTCCGCCGCGCCTGGCAGCAGCTGCGCCACCGATCGGCCTCGATGGATACACTCGTTGCCCTCAGCACGGGCGTCGCCTGGGGATTCAGTCTCTTCAACCTGCTGGCCCCCGGATTCTGGCGCGCACGCGGCATCGAACCCCACCTCTATTTCGAAAGCTCGGCCGTCGTCGTGGCCTTCGTCCTGCTGGGTCGCCTGCTCGAGGAGCGGGCCAAAGGACGCGCCTCATCGGCCATCCGTAAACTCATGGGACTCCGGCCGCGTACGGTGCACCGCTGCACGGAGCAGGGTACGACACAGACCGTACCCATCGAACAGGTGCAGCCGGGCGACCTGCTCGCCGTCTATCCGGGCGAACGCATCGCCGTCGACGGACGGGTCACCGACGGAACGTCGTTTGTCGACGAGAGCCTCCTCAGCGGAGAACCGCTCCCCGTCGAAAAACGCCCCGGGGCACGCCTCTTCGCCGGCACGATCAATCAACGCGGCACGTTCCGCTTCCGGGCCGAACGCGTCGGCAGCGAGACCCGCCTGGCGCAGATCATCCGCCTGGTCGAGGAGGCTCAAGGAAGCAAAGCCCCCGTGCAGCGGCTCGTCGACCGCATCGCCGGACTCTTCGTTCCGGTCATCCTCGTCGTGGCGCTGGCCGCATGGGCCGCCTGGCTGGTATTCGACCCCGGGGAGGGACTCACACACGGATTGCTGGCCCTCGTCACGGTGCTGGTCATCGCCTGCCCCTGCGCCCTGGGGCTGGCCACACCGACGGCCCTTATGGTCGGCATCGGGAAAGGTGCCGAGGCCGGCATCCTGATCCGCCACGCCGAGAGCCTCGAGGCGGCACGACATATCGACACCGTCGTCCTCGACAAGACGGGCACCTTGACCGAAGGGGCCCCCTCGGTGCACGCCATGAGGTGGAGCACGGAGTCCGACGCAGCGGACCGCACCCGCTTCGCCGCCCTCGAACGACAATCGGGCCATCCGCTGGCCACCGCCATCGCCGAGTCGCTGGGCGAGGAGCAGCACGTTGCAATCGAGGCGCTCGAAGTGCTTCCCGGCCAGGGCGTTCGGGCCCGCGTCGGCGGTGTGCGCTGCTGTGCCGGCAACCGCCGCATGCTCACCTCCTGCGGGCTCGCGCCGTCGCCGCAACTCGCCGAAGCAGCCGCTCGCTACGAGGCCGACGGACAGACGCTCGTCTGGTTTGCACGCGAAGGGCAGGTGCGGGCCGTAGCAGCCCTGAGCGACCCCCTGAAGGCCACGTCGGCCGAGGCCGTCGCTACACTGCAGCGCAGCGGCATCGAGGTCTGGATGCTCACGGGCGACCATCCCGCGGCAGCCCGTGCCATCGCCCGTCGCGCCGGAATCGAACACGTGCGCGCCGGCGTGCTGCCCGACGAGAAGGTCCGCTTCGTCGAGGAGCTGCAGCATCAGGGACACCGCGTGGCAATGGTCGGCGACGGAATCAACGACAGCGCCGCCCTGGCCCGCGCCGACCTGGGCATCGCCATGGGCAGCGGCAGCGACATTGCCATGGAGAGTGCCGGCATGACGATCGTCGGCTCGGACCTCATGCGCGTGCCCGAAGCACTGAAACTCTCGGCACTCACGCTGCGCACGATCCGCGAAAACCTCTTCTGGGCCTTCATCTACAACGCAATCAGCGTCCCGATCGCCGCCGGAGTGCTCTATCCCGTATGCGGGTTTCTGCTCGATCCGATGATCGCCGGCGCGGCCATGGCCTTCAGCAGCGTGAGCGTCGTCTCGAACAGCCTCCGCCTGAAGCGCAAAAAACTCGCGGGCCATGCGCCCACCCACAGGCCCCGTCCGCATCGCAGGGCCGCCGCCTGCGCCGAAACGGTGCGAACCCCGACGCCATCAGGCACCGCCTCGGCGGCAGACAAGCCGTCGGCCTGCCCGGTCCCCGCACAACAAACCAATCAACCTGAAGATCAAAATCAAACCACAGCCATGAAAACAACCTATCTCGTCAGCGGCATGATGTGCGACCACTGCCGCGCCCATGTGGAACGGGCCCTGAACCGCCTCGACGGCGTGCGGGCTACGGTCACGCTCAACCCGCCCGTCGCTACCGTCGAATGCATCGGTCACAACTACACGCTCGACGAACTGCAGTCCGCCGTCACGAATCAGGCCGGCGAATACACCCTCACGGAACAACACGTAGCCGAAAATTAACATCCACGTCGGTCGGCACCCTCCACTTTTTTTCGTACCTTTGTCCGTTGATCCTACAAAACGCTACGATCCCATGAAACAACCGTGTGTACTGGTCACCGGCGGCGCCGGATACATCGGCTCGCACACGACCGTCGAACTCGTTGCCGCGGGCTTCGACGTCGTCATCGCCGACAACCTCTCGAACAGCGAACTCAGCGCCGTCGATGGCGTGCGACGCATCACCGGCCGCGAGATCCCCTTCGTCGAACTCGACTGCTGCGACCGCGCCGCCATGACCCGCCTCTTCGACCAATACGACTTCGATGCCGTAATCCACTTCGCCGCCTCGAAGGCCGTGGGCGAATCGGTGCGCGAACCGCTGCGCTACTACCGCAACAACCTCACGTCGTTCATGAACGTCGTCGAGCTGATGCAGGCCACGGGTCGTCCGAACATCGTCTTCTCGTCGTCGTGCACCGTCTACGGCGAACCCGACGAGCAGCCCGTCACCGAACGCTCGCCCCGCAAACCCGCCACCTCGCCCTACGGAAACACCAAGCAGATGTGCGAGGACATCCTGCTCGACACGGTCGCCGCCGACAAATCGCTGCGCGGCATCGCCCTGCGCTACTTCAACCCGATCGGCGCCCACCCCTCGGGGCTGATCGGCGAACTGCCCCGAGGCGTCCCCCAGAACCTCGTCCCATACATCACGCAGACGGCCGCCGGCATCCGCGAATGCCTCGCGGTCTTCGGTGACGATTATCCCACGCCCGACGGCTCCTGCATCCGCGACTACATCGACGTGGTCGACCTTGCCCGCGCACACGTGGCCGCCATCCGCCGCATGATCGACGGTCGCTGCCGCGAGCGGTACGAGGTCTTCAACATCGGCACCGGACGCGGCGTCTCGGTCCTCGAACTGGTCCGCCGCTTCGAGCTGGTCAACGGTCTGAAGCTCAACTACCGCATCGCCGGACGGCGCGAGGGCGACATCGTCGCCATCTGGGCCGATCCGACGCGTGCCAACGAGGAGCTCGGCTGGCACGCCGAACGCCCGCTCGACGAGACACTGGCCTCGGCCTGGCGCTGGCAACGCCACCTCTCGGGACTCGATTAACCACCCCCTGCGCCCCGCAAGCGCCTGAACACACCCCCTCGCCTCGCGGAACCCCCGTGCACCGGCCCGCACAACCGGCCGAAAAGCCCCGCAAGAAACACAAAATCGGCACGTTCCGCTTGCGAATTGCCGAATATTTACTACCTTTGTGGCCCAATGCAGGCGGTATGGGGCCCGACCGTCAGGTGCCGGGCTGAGAGCCGCCGAAGGTAACATATTAAAATTCAAAACACTATGAAAACTCTTTCGATCGAAACGTCGGCTCGTAACGAGTACGGCAAGAAAGCAACCAAGGCCATCCGTCGCCAGGGCCTCGTACCGTGCGTACTGTGCGGTGGCGGTGAGACCGTATCCTTCGCCGTGGATCCCCGCGCCGTGAAGCCGCTGATCTACACCCCCAACTCCTACATCGTCGAGCTGACCATCGACGGCCGCAAGGAGCTCGCCGTACTGCGCGACGTGCAGTTCCATCCCGTACGTGAGGAGATCCTCCACATGGACTTCTATCGCGTGCAGGAGGGCAAACCCGTTTCGATCGCCATCCCGGTACGCCTGAGCGGTAATGCCGAGGGCGTGAAGGTCGGCGGTAAACTCGTCCTCTCGGCCCGCAAACTGATCGTCAGCGCGCTCGTTGACCAGCTGCCCGACGAGATCGTCGTTGACGTCACGTCGCTCGGCGTCGGCAAGACCATCTTCGTCGGCGACCTCAAGTTCGAGGGTCTGCGCTTCGTAACCCCCGCCACGACGGCTGTCTGCGCCGTACGCGTGACGCGTGCTTCGCGCGGTGCCGATGCTGCGGCCAAATAGCAACCCGCCGGAACAAGATGAAATACCTCATTGTCGGACTGGGAAACATCGGCGCCGAATATGCCGATACCCGCCACAATGCCGGATTCGATGTGTTGGACGCCCTCGCCGGGGCGTCCAACATCTCTTTTTCGGCCGCCCGCTACGGCGCCATCGCCGAACTCAAGCACAAGGGCCGCACGCTGCTGCTGCTCAAGCCCTCGACCTTCATGAACCTCTCGGGGAAGGCCGTGCGCTACTGGATGGATGCCGAGAAAATCCCGGCCGAGAACCTGCTGGTCATCTCGGACGACATCGCCCTGCCGTTCGGCACCCTGCGCATGCGCATGCGCGGCAGCGCCGGCGGACACAACGGACTGAAGAACATCTCCGAACTGCTCGGCCACGAAAACTATGCCCGCATCCGTTTCGGCATCGGCGGCGACTTTGCCCGCGGACACCAGGTCGACTACGTGCTGGGGACGTGGACCGACGAGGAACGCCGCGCCATGCCCGAACGGCTCAAGGTCTTCGGCGAAGCGATCCTGTCGTTCGCCACGATCGGCGCCGAACGCACCATGTCGCTCTACAACGGCAAGTAGCCGGTAGCCGTCCAGCTCCACACCGCGTCGGATCCCACACACAGCGACCCGGCCCCCACCACGCAGTCGGATACCGCACCGCAGTTGGGCCCCACACGGCGGCCAATTCCTCCACGGCAACCGGACCACTTACGGCAACCGGACCTCATACGGAGCGGTGGACCGGCATCTCCCTACGGCCGGACGAACCCCCAAAGATACCGGCCGCAGGAACCACACAACAAACAACAAAACCGAACCCTCTGCACCGTGTTTCGTACCGGGCGGAGGGTTCGGTTGTTTCGTGGGGTCCAAGGCGGCAGAACGGGGCTCAAAAGAGGATTTCCGGCCGCCGCCGGAGAATTTGCATGCAGCGGCAAGAGTCGGGGAGGAAAAGTCGTCCCGACGTGCGGCATCGTCAGGCCTCGTCCTCGTCGTCGAGGTAGATCTCGTCCATCAGCTCGTCGAGCTCGCGGCGCTCCTTTTTGGTCGGGCGCCCCGTGCCCCGGTCGCGGAAGACGAAGATCGTCTCGCGCGGAGCGTCGAGTTTGGCCAACTCTTCGGCCGGTGTGATGTCGAGGCAGTAGAGCGGCACGTTCTTCGCCGGCTGGCGGCTCGAAACCAGGTCGAGCACCTTGTACGTATAGGTGATGCGCTGCTTGCGCACACTGATCCGGTCGCCGATCCGCACCTCACGCGACGGCTTGGCATAGGCGTCGTTCACCGTCACCTTGTTGTTGCGGATGGCGTCGGCCGCGTCGCTGCGCGTCTTGAAGACACGCACGGCCCACAGGTATTTGTCCAGTCTGATATCGTCTGCCATAAATCGATATGTTATCGCGTTATTTTTCGTAGATGGATTCGTTGCGCGGCATGTCGTGCGACCGCTCGTCGTTCTGTCGGCTGACGCTCAGGATCATTCCCAGGGCGATCGTCGTGAAGAGCGTCGACGAGCCGCCGCGCGAGATGAGCGGCAGCGTCTGCCCCGTCTCGGGGATGAGGTTCACGGTCACCATCACGTGCAGCAGGGCCTGGCACGTGATGAGCAGCGCCAGCCCCAGCACCAGCAGTCCCGGGAAGGCCGTGCCGCACCGGCGGAAGATCTCGATCGCGCGAAAGAAGATCCATAGATAGAGCATCAGCAGCGCCCCGGCCAGCAGGATGCCGTACTCCTCGACGAAAAAGGCAAAGGCAAAATCGCTCTCGGGGTGGATCATCTCGACGCGCATGGCGCTCTGACCGGCCCCCTCACCGAAGATGCCGCCGTTGTGGATGGCGATCATCGACCGTTCGGCATCGGTCAGGTGGTCGATCGGCTTCTCGGTCTGCGAGCGGGTCCAGAGGTGGATCCACGTACCGACACGCCCCTCGGCCGTCTCGCTGCGCCCCAGGTTGAGCGTCATGATGAGGACGATGCCCGCAAGGGCCCAGCCGATGAGTTTCATCAGCTCGCCGAAGCGCACGCGCCCGATGAGCATCATCACCCACGACGCCGCAAAGACCAGCACGGCCGACGACGTGTGGGCCGGGAAGATCACCAGACACGAGATCATCACCGGCATGAGGATGGGCCACGTACCCTCGCGCCAGATCCTGCGCTGCACGGGGTCGCTCCACCAGCGCCAGAACTGCCACGTGGGTACGATACGTATCTTGTCGATTTTGGACTGCCGCCCGGCCAGCTGGCGCGCCAGGAAGAGCACCGTGGCCACCTTCAGCGCCTCCGAGGGCTGGAACTGGAAGGGGCCGATCGGGATCCAGCGCGCGGCGCCGTTGGTCGTGGCGCCGATGAAGTAGACGGCCACCGTCAGCAGCACGCTCACGGCGTAGACCGGAGCCGAAAGGTAGTTGTAGACGCGGCAGTTGATCTTGTGCACGGCGACGAGCAGCCCGAAGCTCACGACGAGGATCATCAGCTGCTGGCGCAGGAAGTGCGACGTCGAACGCAGCGTGTGAGCGTCGTAGGCCATCTTGGCGGTCGACGAGTAGACCACGAGGATCGAGATCACGGCCAGCGCCGCGATGATGATCCACAGCACGCGGTCGCCCGTAAAGACACGAAAGGGGTGCTCCTCCGCCTCGGCCGTCGCGGCGGAAGCGTCGTCTGCCGCACCTCGACGCGTCGAGGTGCGGCGGCGGTCCGCACGCGGAGCCTCCTCTCCGGCCCGCGCACCCGAATCCGCCGAAGCCGTCTCGTCCGATGCGGCCGCATCGGACGGAAGATCTCGGCGCCGCGTGCCGGCCGGTGCATCGTCGTACCAGGGCGGCGCATCGGGCGAGGCCGGGGCGTCGTCGTCGCGCCGCAAGGGCGCGTGGTCACTACGCCAGGCGGCATCCTCCGCAGCGGAGGGGGTGTATCGTTCGCGTGCTGCCATGTGCCGGGGTTATGCGTTCTGGCGGACCCACTCCTTGAAGAGGCGGCCCCGCTCCTCGTAGTTGCGGAAGAGGTCAAAGCTGGCACATGCCGGCGAGAGCAGCACCGCGTCGCCCGGACGCGCGGCCCGTTTGGCGGCCGTCATCGCCTCGTCGAGCGACGACGTCGAGAGGATCTCGGGCACGACGCCCGTGAATTCGCGCACCAGCTTGGCGTTATCGACACCCATGCAGACCAGCGTGTGGACCTTCTCGCGGGCAAAGGCCTTGAGCGGTTCGTAGTCGTTGCCCTTGTCCGTGCCGCCGGCAATCCAGACCAGCGGCCGCTTCATGCTCTCGAGGGCATACCACACCGAGTCGACGTTGGTCGCCTTCGAGTCGTTGATCCACACCACGCCGCCGTATTCGCCGGCCGGTTCGAGACGGTGCTCCACCGGTGCGAAGTCGTAGATCGAGCGTTGCACCTGTTCCGGCGCCACGCCCGCCGCAAGGGCCGCCAGTGCGGCTGCCATGGCATTGTAGGCGTTGTGGAGGCCGCTGATGCGCATACGTGCCGTGTCGATCTCGACCGACGTGCGGCCCACCGTCGCCGTGAAGCTCCCGTCGCAGAGGAAAGCATCGCCCGCACCGCTCGCCACGGCCCGCTTGGCCGCAAAGGGCAGCTCGCGCATCCGCAGGTCATACTTCGGCAGCTCGGCCGCAATCACCGGGTCGTCGGCCGAGTAGATGAAGCAGCAGCGCGAATGCTGGTTGCGGATGATGCGCATCTTCGAGTCGATGTAGTTCTGGAAGCAGTGGTCGTAGCGGTCAAGGTGGTCGGGCGTGATGTTGGTCAGCACGCCGATGTCGGCCCGGAAACGGTACATGCCGTCGAGCTGGAACGAACTCAGTTCGAGTACGTACCAGTCGTAGTGTCCCGTGGCGACGGAGTAGGCGAAGCTCTCGCCGATGTTGCCGCCGAGGGCCACGTTGTAGCCGGCGTCGCACAGGATCTTGTAGATGAGCGACGTCGTGGTGGTCTTGCCGTTCGAGCCGGTGATGCAGATGGTGCGGGCCCCGTCGAGGTAACGCCCCGCAAACTCGATCTCGGAGATGATCGGAATGCCCGCCTCGCGGATGCGGCGCACGATGGGGGCCGTCTCCGGAATGCCGGGCGACTTGACCACCTCCGTGGCGGCAAGGATGCGCTCCTCGGTGTGGTGGCCCTCCTCGTAGGGAACCTTCCACTCGTCGAGCCGCGACTTGAAGCGGTCGGCGATGCGGCCGCTGTCCGACAGAAAGACATCGAAACCCTCCTTGCGGGCGAGAATCGCCGAGCCGTAGCCGCTGATTCCTCCGCCCAAAACGACGATCTTTTTCATATTTTTCTTCAACAAACAGTGTTTTTCGAACGATTCATTCCGTTAGGCCCGTGCCCCCAGCCCGTTATCGGATCTTGAGCGTCACGAGCGTGATGGCCGCCAGAAGCAGCGAGACGATCCAGAAACGCGTGGCGATCTTCGTCTCGAAGATCCCCTTCTTCTGGTAGTGGTGGTGCAGCGGCGACATCAGCAGGATGCGCCGTCCCTCGCCGTAGCGGTGCTTCGTGTACTTGAAGTAGCTCACCTGCACCATCACCGAGAGGCTCTCGACCAGGAAGATGCCGCACAGCAGGGGCAGCAGCAGCTCCTTGCGGATGCAGAGCGCAAAGACGGCGATGATGCCGCCGATCGAGAGCGACCCCGTGTCGCCCATGAAGATCTGCGCCGGGAAGGAGTTGTACCACAGAAAGCCGATCAGCGCGCCGGCAAAGGCCGCCGCAAAGACCACCAGCTCGCCGCTGCCCGGGATGTACATGATATTGAGGTAGTCGGCATAGACGATGTGGCCCGAGAGATAGGCCAGCACGCCCAGCACGGCCACGATCGGAACCGAAACGCCCGTGGCCAGGCCGTCGAGGCCGTCCGTGAGGTTGGCGCCGTTCGAGACGGCCGTGATCACCAGGATCGCCACGAAGACGTAGAGCAGCCAGGCGGCCGTGTCATTGCCGCCCGTGAGCCAGCGGTAGTCGAACTCGTTGTCCTTGACGAAGGGGATGGTCGTCTGCGTGGTCTTGATCCGCTCGGTGCCGATCACCTCCTTGCGCAGGTGGCTGGCGATGGGCTCGCCCGCCTCGTTGTAGTAGACCGTCTCGACGGGGTTGGTCACGCGGTCGCGCACGACGATATCCTGCGAGAGCCACATCGTCGTGCCGACGATCAGGCCGAGCCCCACCTGACCGACGATCTTGAAGCGCCCCTTGAGCCCCTCCTTGTGGTGGCGGAAGACCTTGATGTAGTCGTCCAGACCGCCGATCAGCCCCAGCCAGACGGTCGAGACGAGCAGCAGCTGCACGTAGATGTTGTCCAGACGCCCGAAGAGCAGCGTCGGGATCAGAATGGCCAGCAGGATGATCACTCCGCCCATCGTGGGCGTACCCTTCTTCTGGAGCTGGCCTTCGAGCCCGAGGTCGCGGATCTCCTCGCCGATCTGCTTGCGGCGCAGGAAGTCGATGATCCGACGGCCGAAGATGATGACGATCAGCAGCGCCAGGATGATGGCGGCCGAGGCGCGGAACGAAATGTACTGAAACATGCCCGAACCCGGGATGTTGTAGAGGCGGTCGAGGTATTGGAACAGATGGTACAGCATGGTTTTATGCTACGTCGTATTCTCTTCGGGAAAACTTAGGAACGTTTGGTGGTATCGTCCGCCGCCGCGGGCGTGCGGTGCAGCTGTTCGAAGCAGCGGCGCACCTCGTCGCGGTCGTCGAACGGATGTTTCGTGTCGCCGACGATCTGGTAGCTCTCGTGGCCCTTGCCCGCCACGAGGATCAGGTCGCCCGGACGGGCCAGCATCGCCGCCGTGCGGATCGCTTCGGCGCGGTCGGCCAGCCGCAGGTAGCGCGCTCCGGCGTCGAGTCCGGCCACCATCTCGTCGAGAATGGCCTCGGGGTCCTCGTGCCGCGGGTTGTCCGACGTGAAGATCGCCGTGTCGGCATACTTCACGGCAATCTGCGCCATCTCGGGACGCTTCGTGCGGTCGCGGTCGCCGCCGCAGCCGCACAGCACGATGAGTTGCTGGTCGGGACGGCGCAGCTCCTCGAGCGTGCGCAGCACGTTCTCCAGCGCATCGGGCGTGTGGGCGTAGTCGACCACGGCCGTCGTGCCGTCCGTGGCGCGGATCGTCTCGAAACGGCCGCTCACCGGGTGCAGGGCGCTCAGCGCCTGCAGCACCTCGTTGCGCTCCTGACCCAGGAGGCGTGCCGCGGCGTAGACCGAGAGGAGGTTGTAGGCGTTGAAACGCCCGGGCAGATGGACCCACACCTCGTCGCCGTCGAGGCGGAGCAGCATGCCGTCGGGGTGCATCTCGAGGATCTTGCAGCGGAAGTCGGCCGCCGCGCGCAGCGACAGCGTGCTCACGCAGGCCGCCGTATTCTGCACCATGACGCGGCCGTTGCGGTCGTCGATGTTGACCAGCGCGAAGGCCTCGGACGGCAGCTGGTCGAAGAAGAGCTTCTTGGCGCGGATGTACTCGGCAAAGGTCTTGTGGTAGTCGAGGTGGTCGTGGGTGATGTTCGAGAAGATGCCGCCGGCGAAGTGCAGGCCGCGGATGCGCTCCTGCACGATGGCGTGCGACGAACACTCCATGAAGCAGTACGAGCAGCCGGCATCGACCATCTCGCGCATCATGGCGTTGAGCCGGATGACGTCGGGCGTCGTGTGGGTCGCCTCGATGCGGCGGTCGCCGATGCAGTAGACCACCGTCGAGATCAGTCCGGCCTCGTAGCCGAGCGCACGGAAGAGGTCGTAGAGCAGCGTCACGGTGGTCGTCTTGCCGTTCGTGCCGGTGATGCCAACCAGCTTCAGTTCGCGGCTCGGGTCGTCGTAGTAGGCTGCCGCCAGGTCGGCCATCGCCGCCTGCGTGTCGGCCACCTCGACGTAGGTGACCGTCGGGTCAAGCTCCGCCGGGAGTTCCTCGCACACCACCGCCGCGGCACCGGCCGCTACGGCCGCCGGAATGAAGGCGTGGCCGTCGCACTGTGTGCCGCGCACCGCAAAGAAACAATCGCCGCGCCCCACGCGCCGCGAGTCGTACGTCAGGCCGGCTATCTCGCGTTCGGCGGGTCCCTCGATCCGTCGCACAGCCGTCCGCTGGAAGGATAGTTGTTTCATGATTGATTTTTTACTCTATCTCGTTTTTCGTTTCGTTATCTCGTTTACCGTTCGCGCCAGTCCGGGGCCATCCGCTCAGCGCAGCGTCAGGTGGACCGCCGCGCCGTGTACGGCCCGCGTGCCCGGTGCCAGGCTCTGCTGCTGCACGGCCCCCGTGCCCGAGAAGGAGACTCGCAGGCCGCGGCTCTCCATCAGGAAGAGCGCATCCTTCAGCCCCATGCCCCGCACGTCGGGCACCAGCGACGGATCCTCGGCCACCGTGGTGATCTCGACCCGCGAGGCGCTGTCGACCCGCGCGCGGCCCCAGCCCGTGCGCGACTCATACGACACGGAGCGGGCATCCAGCACGTCGGCCACCTTGCGCACCGCGGCGATGTCGCCCCCCTTGATCCGCTGCGGACGCTGCGGATCGGCATACGGGGCGTCGTGCGGCACGTCGAGCGTGGCGTGCCACTCCTGCTCGCGGTTGTAGATGTAGTCGGCCATGCGTTTCACCACCGGGCCCGCCAACGGACCTCCGTAGTAGGCCTTGCCGCCGCCACGGCGCGTGTGGATCGTCGTGAGGATCGTATAGCGCGGCTTTTCGGCCGGGAAGTAGGCCACCATGCTGCCCATGTAGTAGCCATCCGAATAGCGGATGCCGTTCTGCGCGAACTGCGCCGTACCCGTCTTGGCCGCCGCGCGGTAGCGCGTCGTGTCGTGGAAGTAGGGGGCCGCCGTACCCGAACGGCACACCTCGACCAACAGATCCTGCACCTTGCGCAGCGTCGACTGCGAGCAGATCTGCTCCTCGAGCACCTCGGGACGGATGCGCCGTTCGAGCACGTCGCCGCGCCGCAGTTCGCGCACCAGGTGCGGTGCCACCATGCGGCCGTCGTTGGCCACGGCGTTGTAGAGCGTGATCATCTGCATGGGCGTCAGCTCGATCACATAGCCGAAGGCCAGGCGCGCCAGGGCCTGGTTGGCGCCGCCGATCCGCTTCCAGTCCGACGGGAAGTAGGGCGACCGCTCGCCGTAGGCCTCGAGCCCCACCGTGCGGTCGAGGTGAAGCGTGCGCAGGAAGTCCGAGTACGCCTCCTTGCGGTCGGCATAGCGTTCGTAAACCGCCTCGGCAAAGTAGACGTTCGACGACTGCGCCACGGCCGTGCGGAAGTCCATGTCGTGGAACCCGGCGTGCGAATCCTGCACGCGCGCGCCGCCCACCACCACGGGACGTCCGTTGCCCGTGTCGTAGACGGTCGAGAGCGGCATGCCGGCATCCTCGAGCAGGGCGATCATCGTCGCCAGCTTGAAGACCGAACCCAACTCGGCACGGCTGGCAATGGCGTAGTTCGTATTCTCGACAAACTCGCCGCGCGAGTTGCGGCCGAGGTTGACCAGCGCCAGGATCTCGCCCGTCTGCACCTCCATGACGATCGTCGTACCCCAGATGGCGTTCTGCGATTCGAGTCGCTCGCGCAGCGCCTTGTCGGCCACGTCCTGCAGGTCGAGGTCGAGCGTCGAAACCACGTCGAGTCCGTCGACCGGGTCCTCGCCGCTGCCGATCACGCGCCCCGAAAAGCCGCGCGCAATGCGCTGACGCACGGCATGGCCGTCACGTCCGGCCAGCTCCTCGCGCCACACCGCCTCGATGCCGTAGTTGCCCCGGTCGCCGATCAGACCGATCGTGCGACGGGCCAGCTCGCCCTGCGGATAGATGCGGCGGTCGTGCCGCACGACGTTGTAGACCATACCCATGTTCCAATTGAGAATCGGGTACTTGCGCAACTCCTGCCACTCGTTGTAGTCGACTTCGCGCGGGAAGAGTTTCACGGGTTTGTGGTCGCGGATCGTGTCGTAGATGCGGCGCGTGACGTACTCCTCGCCGCGCAGGCGGTTGATGATGCGCGTCAGGAAGCCCGTCGCTCGCAGATGGGTCGTGTCGCGTCCGTTCACCAGCCGGTAGTGGCGGGCGTGGGACGTGCGCAGAAAGTCACGGTATTGGGCCGGCGTGCGGTCGCCGAAGAAGGCCGAAAGCAGTTTGGCCAGCGAGTCGCTCTGTTCGCGGAACGTGCGCACCGAGTCGAGTCCCTCGCTGCCGAAGTCCATCTCGACCTGGTAGCGGAACATCGACACGGCCAGCGGCTCGCCGTTGCGGGCCAGGATGCTGCCGCGCTGCGCCGGAAGCGTATCCGTACGGAAGATGCGGCTGGCCAGCCGGTTGGCATTGTAGGCGATCTCCGAACTGAAGAGCTGCACCCAGATCAGCCGCGCGAAGACCACCACTCCCACCACCGCGAAGAGCAGGTAGAGCAGCCGCACGCGCAACAAAATGTCGCTCTTGATCTTTGATTTTTCCTCCTTCCGGGCCATCGTTCTTCCTTCGGCGTCAGTCTTCGATGATTTCGCCCGGCGAGACCGGGTCGTAGAGTTCGATGCCGCGACGACGCAGCTCCTCGGTGATGGCCGAGTGGGTCGTACGGCGGTAGCGCTGCTCCTGGAGACGGATCGACCGCTCGCGCAGCAGCTGCACCTCGCGTTCGAGACGCGAGTAGCGCATATCGAGATGCAGCGACGTGAACATCACCACGATGCTCAGAAAGAACATCACCGCAATGCAGATCAGGTATCGGTAGTACTCGGCGCTGCCCTTGCGCACGAGGATCGTGCCCGAGATCAGCTGCCACAGGGCACTCGCCCGGCGGCGGCGTTCACGCTCGGCCGCCTCCTCGCGCTCCTCGCGTTCGGCCGCCTCGCGCTCCTCGTCGGCACGGATCTCCTCGTCGGCCTCGCCGCGCTGCACGCGCAGCACCTCGCGGCGGATCTTGCGGGCAAGTTCCGCCTCGCGTTCGCGCTCGGCAAGCTCTTCGGGCGTCACGGGGTCGAATTCGTGGTCGTTCTTCATGATGGTCGGGTCGTCACGCATCACGGCTGTACTTCGGCATCAACGCGTTTCACGGCGCAGCGCAGACGCGCCGAACGCGATCGGGGATTGCGCGCCACCTCCTCGTCCGACGGCACGAGGGCCTTGCGCGTCACCACCTCGAAGGGGGCCTGCGGACGTCCGTAGAAGTCCTTCTCGACGCGCCCCTCGAAGTTGCCGCTGCGCATGAAGTTCTTCACCAACCGGTCCTCGAGCGAATGGTACGAGATGACGACCAGCCGCCCGCCCGGACGCAGCACACGCAGGCTCTGTTCGAGCGCCATCTTCAACGCCTCCATCTCGCCGTTGACCTCGATGCGCAACGCCTGGAAAAGTTTCGTCAGGAACTTGGCCTCCTCCTTGCGCGGCGTGCACGGACGCACGGCCTCGACCAGGTCGCCCGTCGTGGCCAGCGGGCGCTGGGCCCGGGCCCGTTCGATGCAGTTGGCCACCTTCCACGGCGTATCGAGCTCGCCCCAGTCGCGCAGCACGCGCGTGAGCTCCTCGTTCGAATAGCCGTTGGCCACGTCGGCTGCCGTCATGGCGCCGCGTTGATTCATGCGCATGTCGAGCGGCGCCTCGGCGCGGAACGAGAAGCCCCGTTCGGCCTCGTCGAAGTGGTGCGACGAGACCCCCAGGTCGGCCAGCACGGCATCGACCTGCGTCACGCCGCGCCAGCGCAGCGCCCCGCGCAGGAAGCGGAAGTTGCTCTCGACGAAGTGGAACCGGGCGTCGTCCGGACAGTTGGCCCGGGCGTCGCGGTCCTGGTCAAAGGCATAGAGCGACCCTTCGGGGCCGAGCGCACGCAGGATGCGGCGCGAGTGTCCGCCGCCGCCGAACGTGAGGTCCACGCAGCAGGCCGAGGGGGTGATCTCCATCAGCGCGACGGCCTCCTCGAGCAGCACGGGCGTATGGTAGTCGGAACGGTATTCGGGCATCATGGATGGCAACAGTCAATTTGGGCGTAAAGTTAGGCAAATTTCGGAAAAGAATACCTATATTTGCGAATTATAATTCGCGGGCACCTCCGTCCGATCCGGTGCCGCCGGAACCGCCCGACCGCACGCCGTCGGCTCTCCGACAAGCGGTTGCCGACGGCATCCGCATGCCCCGCACGACGGGCCTCCCCTTCTCCGCACAAGTTGCGGCACCCGCCTGCCCCCCGACGGACGGCTGGCCCCCGGTGAAGGAGCACCGAGCGTGTGTCCGCCAAACGAAACACTATGCCCGAAATCGACGTCGGTGCGGTGCTCGCGGCCAAGGCCCCGCGCATCGCCCGTTACATCCCGCGGTGGGCCGTCAACTGGCTCCGCCGCACGATCCACGAAAGCGAGATCAACTACATCCTGCGCACCTACTGGGATCTGCCGCCGCAGGAGTTCATCCGCGCCTGCTTCCGCGAGTGGAAGGTGACCTACGCCTCCGAGGGGCTCGAACGACTCGACCCCGCAGGCCGCTACCTCTTCGCCTCGAACCACCCGTTCGGCGGCATGGACGGCATGATGCTGGCCGACGAACTGATCGGCCGCTTCGGCGACGCGCGCGTCGTGGTCAACGACCTGCTGATGTACCTCGACCCGCTGCGCCCGCTCTGGATCCCGGTCAACAAACACGGCGCACAGAGTGCCGAATACGCCCGGCGGTTCGATGCCGAGTTTGCGGGCGACCGCCCCATCCTGACCTTCCCCGCGGGGCTCTGCTCGCGCCGCCCGCACGGCGTCGTCGAAGACCCGGAGTGGAAGAGCAGCTTCCTGAAACGCGCCGCCGCCTCCGGACGGCAGATCGTGCCGGTCTTCGTCGAGGGCGAGTTGTCCGACTTCTTCTACCGCGTGGCCAACCTGCGCCGACGGCTGGGACTGCACCTCAACATCGAGATGCTGTGGCTGCCCGACGAGATGTTCTCGCAGGGCGGCAAACACTTCCGCATCCTCTTCGGCGAACCGATCCCCGCCGCCGAACTGGCCGCCGCAGGCACCCTGCGCCAACAGACCGAACTGGTACGCCAAAAAGTATATTTTTTGGGAAATCGTCTCGCACCGGATCGCAACAAACGGTAAATTGTCTATTTTTGCACCACCTTTTTGCATCACCAAACCACCTATGGAGACGATCATCCCACCGGTCGACCGGGCCTTGCTCCGGGCCGAACTGACCCCCGAACGCAAAGCCCGCGATACGCACAAGGCCGGTAACGAAATCTACATATTCACCGCCACGGAGTGCCCCGCGCTCATGCGCGAAATCGGCCGCCTGCGCGAAGAGGCCTTCCGTACGGGCGGCGGCGGCACGGGCCTTGCCCTCGACATCGACGACGAGGATCTGGCCGGCGACGGTTACTACCAGCTGATTGTCTGGGACCCCGCGGCACAGGAGATCGTCGGCGGCTACCGCTTCATCGTCTGCACGTCGGAACACCCGCGCCACCTCTCGACCGAGCACTACTTCACCTTCAGCGAGCAGTTCCGCCGCGAGTACCTCCCCTATACGATCGAGCTGGGACGTTCGTTCGTGCAGGTGCGCTACCAGGTGCGCCAGAACCCCAAGAGCCTCTATGCACTCGACAACCTCTGGGACGGACTCGGGGCGCTGATCGTCCTCAGCCCCACGACCAGGTACCTCTTCGGCAAGGTGACGATGTACACCACCTACAAGGCCGTGGCACGCAACGCGCTGATCTGGTTCCTGCGCCGCTACTTCCCCGACCGCGACGGACTGGTGAAGGCGATCCACCCGCTTGAACTCGATCTGGACGACCCCTACTACGAACAGCTCTTCACCGGGGCCGACTACCAGGAGAACTACCGCATCCTGATCCGCCTGATCCGCGACTTCAACGAGACGATCCCGCCGCTGATCAACGCCTACATGAACCTCTCGCCGACGATGAAGGTCTTCGACACCTTCTCCAACACGGATTTCGGCGGCGTGGAGGAGACGGGCATCCTGGTGACCATTCCGGACATCTACCCCGAGAAGCGCGAACGCTACACCCGCTGGGAGGGATGGCGGCGTAACCTTTCGGCCCGGCGCGAGGAGTTCCGCCGCCGGCTGATGGAGCACCTGAAGGCCATCACCACCAAGAAGAAGAACAGCCAGCACTGACCCGTGCTGCGGCACACCAACACAAAGAGAGGGGGGGCCGTCCGAAAAACGTTTTTCGGACGGCCCCCCTCAGTCGTATCCGGGCACAAGCCCCTCGATCAGCGCGATGCGGCCAGCTGCGACGGCGTGACGCCCTGCGAGTCGCGGGCCCAGTCGCCCCGAGCACGCAGCACCTGCTCGATGATGTCGCGCACGGCGCCGTGACCGCCCCGGAACTCGGAGACGTAGCGCGATGCCTCAACTACCTCGGCCGCGGCATCGGCCGGGCAGACCGGAATGCCCACCGCACGCAGACACTCCAGGTCGGGAATGTCGTCGCCCATGAAGATCGTCTGCGAGGCATCGACCCCCACCTCGCGGAGGAACTCCTCGAGGGCCGCGATCTTGTTCATGCAGTCCAGATAGGCGTGTTTGAGTCCCAACATCCGCAGGCGGTTTTCGAGCGTGCGGCCCCGGCCGCCCGTGATGATGCAGACCTTGTAGCCCATGCGCACGGCATAGGCCAGCGCGTATCCATCCTTGGCATCGTAACGGCGGATGAAGTCGCCGTCGACCGTCGGGATGATTCCCCCGTCGGTCAGCACGCCGTCGACATCGAAGACGAAGGCCTCGACGCGTGCTATATCTTCCTTGAAGTTTCCCATATGCTTTGTGACATTGTTCGATAAATCGTCTCGAGCAGTTCGTCCTCCCCGATCAGGACGAGGTGCCGCTCCTGCGTCGTGCGGTCGTTGCGCACGGCGGGTCCCGTCTGCACCCCGCGTGGCGAGGCCGAGGCCAGGGCCTTGGCCGCCGTCTCGGCGATGATCGGGCGCAGCACGTCGAACGGCAGGCCGGCCTCGGCCAGCACCCGTTCGCCGAGGGCGTAGAGGTGGTTCGTGAAGTTGCAGGCCAGCACACCCGACAGGTGGATGCGGCACCTCCGGGCCGAGTCGGCACGCTGCACCGTGCGGCTCAACCCGCGGGCAAAGGCCTCGACACGGGTTTCGGTCGCGGCGTCGGAGGCCTCGATGAAGAGGGGCACCTCGGCGAAATCGACCTCGCGGCCCGCCGTGAAGGTCTGAAACGGGTAGAGCACCGCGCGGTGCACGGCGGGCAGCACGTCGATCGCGACGCCTCCGGCCGTATGGGCCACGACGGCCCCGGCGGGCCGCCGCAACGCGGCGGCCACGTCGCCCACGGCGCGGTCGCTCACGGCAATCAGATAGAGGTCGGCCTCGGCCGCACGGGCCGGATCGGGCTCCCAGGCGCAGCCGCCGATACGGGCCACTTCGGGGCCCCGTTCGGGGTTGCGGGCACAGACCTGGCGCAGTTCGAAGGGCGAGGCGGCCAGCGCACGGGCCAGCGCCTCGGCCACGTTGCCGCTGCCGACAAGAACGACGGAGCGCAGCGCGGAATTCGCAGTTTGTGGTTCGGAGATCATCCTTCGCAACAGAGATCAGGGTTCATTCAACAGATCGGTAAACTTGCGGTTGCCCGTCGAGGCGCGGGCATCGCGCTTGAGCCGTTCGAGCTCCGCCTCGATGTACGGCATTTCGGGCACGGACGACAGGTCGACGCCCGATTGTCCCTGCCGGTCGGCGGCCTCCAGCACGCCGTAGAGCGTCAGCGACGAGAGGTCGCAGGCGAGCGTGTAGGTGGTGTCGCGTCCGGGTTCGTCGGCCGGCACGGCCACGAGCAGGCGGGCGGTCGTGAGCTGAAAGAGGACGTCGTTCACGATGCGCGTAGGCAGCCCCAGGCGGCGGCGTATCTCGTCGGCACCGACCGGGCCGCCGCCGTCGCGGAAGCGGCGCGCCACGTAGAGCATCACGGCAAGCATCACCTTGCGGCGCTGGTCGTAACTGACGAGCAGCGACTCGCGCTCCTCGGCAAAGCGTTCGATGTTCTGATAGGCGAACGACAGTTCGCCGCCGAAGAGCAGGATCTGCCACGAGGTCTGCATCCACACGAGGAAGAGGGGCAGGGCCGCAAAGCTGCCGTAGATGGCGTTGTAGGAGGTCATCCAGCGCTGCAGGTAGACGTACCCCCACTGGAAGAGGAGGAAGCACGTGCCGGCAATCACGCCGGCGGTCAGGGCGCTGCGGAAGCGCACGTGCGTATTGGGGATGGCCGTATAGAGGAAGGTGAACATGCCCCACGTCACCACCATCGAGCTGACGCGGGCCAGCAGCCATGCCAGATCCGCATCGCTTCCCAGCCAACCCTGAGCCCAGCGGCCGAAGGTGTGGAGGATGCCCCAGAGGATGGGGGCGACGACGACGAGGGTGATGTAGTCGCTGTATTGGCGGGCGACGCTGCGCGTGACCTTCACCTCCCAGATGTTGTTGAAGGCGCTCTCGATCGATCCGAAGACCCGGATCACCGCCCAGAAGAGCATCACGAGGGCCACGGCCGCCACCACGCCGCCCTGCGTACGTTCGAGTGCGTGCCCGGCGAACTCGACCAGGTAGTCGATGATCTCGGGATACTGCGGGAAGAGTCCGTAGAGGTTGTCGAGCAACCCGTCGGCCAGTCCGAACCCCTTGACCACGGCGAAGACCACGGCGGCGATCGGCACGATCGACATCAGCGTGTAGAAGGTGAGAGCGGCACTGCGCACCATCGTACCGTGTTCGATCAGCCCGCGGGCCGTGTAGAAGAGCAGCTTGTATTGCTGCACGCCCCACCGCACGACGGGATTGCGGAAGTCGCTCGCGTCGCGGCGGAAGACCGTATCGGTCAGGAAGGTGAGTATGCGCTTGATCATCGTTCCGTAAGCTATTGAAGGCGCATCGGCTGCGGCTGCGGCGGGTGTCGGGGGATGGGTGCGGGCCGCCGGTCCGATTACAAATGTAGCGGTTTCAGACGGATTGTCCAAAAGTCGCGCCCGATTTTCGTGAAGGCCATGCGCCGTTCGCCCCCTTCGCGGATTCCGCACCGGGCGGCGACCTCGGCCGTCGCAAGCGGGAAGTCGCGCTTGAGCAGTTCGACCCGCTCGCCCTTCAGTTCGCGTCGCAGCGCCTTCGGGTCGTAGGGCTCGATCCGCTCGATGGGCCACACGCGCCCGAGCACCGGCCCGACGGGCTCCTCGCGGGCGAACCCATACCCGTCGTTGCTCCACAGGTCGGCCACGCCGCGCAGGGCCGCACAGGCCACGCGGGCCTTCTGCAAGGCCACGTCGGGCACCACGAGCCACCCGTAGCGCTGCGGATCGAACGCCTCGCGGCAGGGTTCGTTGTCGAGGGCGTCGCGTCGCACCGTGAAGCTGCCGCGACCGAGGGCGGTGGCCGTAAGCTGCGCATCGCGGCCGTCGGCATAGATCAACACCTCCTTGCACTCGCCGCCGAGCGAGACGACCTCGACCTCGCACCGACCGAAGCAGGCGAAGGCCTCGTCGACGTCGAAGAGCGGCGAATTTTTCACGCACAGCCGTTCAGAGACACGATGTATCGCCTCATCGAGGACCGTCAGGTCGGGCGAGCAGTCGGCCAGCCGCACCCGTTTGCGCCCGTCGGCGCCGCGGCGGTCGGGATCGGCATAGACCCAGTCGAACCGCTCCGTGGTTGCGGCCAGATACTCCTCGGCGGCGGCGGTGACCACCTCGACGTTGTGCACCCCCATGCGGTGCAGGTTCTCGCGCACAACGTCGGCCAGCAGCGGGTCGCGCTCGAGGGCCACGACACGCCGGAAACGCCGGGCCAGGGCCCGGGCATCGACACCGAGACCGCACGTGAGGTCGAGCACCGCATCGCCGTCGATGCGTTTGTGCGCGGCGCAGGCCTCGCTCGAGGCCTGTTCGAAGGCGCGCGGCGGCACGATGCACCGCGCCTCATACCACGACGGCAGTTTCTCGGCCGCCCGCCGCAGGTACTTCACCTGCGTGGCCACCTCGGCGGCGTGGGGCACACGGCGGTCGAGCGCCACCTGCAGGGGGTCGCGCCCGAGTTGCTCCTCGACGCACCGGCGGCCTTCGTCGGTGCGGAGCCATGCGACAGTTTCGGGAGTCATCATCGCCGCAAAGATACCTTTTTCTTCGGTTCGGCGCACCCGGCGAGGGCCGTAATTGCGACGAAGAGGGCATAGACCGCGGCCACGGCACCGGCCGAAGGGTGCATCTCGACTGCACCCCACGGCCATCGGGCCGCCCAGTCAATCAATCCGTTCTGGGCGGCAGCCAACCCGTCGAGCACCGGTCCGAGGAGGGGAGCCAGCCACGGCACGGGGCAGACCATCCAGACCACCGTTCCGAAGAGGAGCAGCGTCGCCAGCGGGATAACCAACGGATTGATCGCCACGCCGGCCAGCGAGATCTGCCCGAAGTTGCAGGCCACGAGGGGTGCCGTGGCCACCGAGGCGACCAGGCCCACCACCAGCATGTCGACCAGCCAGTCGAGCGGCCTCCACGACGTGCGCAGCCTCCGTCCGAGGGGCACGGCCCAGGCGAGGATGGCGGCCACGGCGACGAACGAGAGTTGGAAGCTGATGTCGAACAGCCACTGCGGCTCCCACACCAGCATGACGAAGGCCGTAGCCGAGAGTATGTTTCCGCTCTTGTAGACCGATCCGGCGGCCAGCGACAGCTGCAGCGCCGAGAACATCAGCGCGGCCCTCACCACGCTGGGCGCGAGGCCCGTGACCGAGGCATAGAGCCAGATCAGGGCGACGGCCACGACATTGCGCCAGAGGTGTCCGCGGCGCAGCAGCGGCATCCACCCCAGCAGCGCATTGACCAACAGGAAGACGATCCCGACGTGCAGGCCCGACACGGCCAGCAGGTGCGACGTTCCGCTTCGGGCATAAGCCTCGCGGCGTGCCGCGCTGAGGGCCGAGCGTTCGCCGGCCGCCATCGCCTCGCAGAGGGCCTCGCCCTCGGGCGAGAGTCCGAGCCGCCGCAGGCGTTCGACCGCTCCGTCGTGAAGCGACACGCCACGTGGCGGACAACGTTCGAGCAGTTGCCACGGCGCGATCCACATCGTGCCGACGTAGCCACGCCGGCGCATCAGTGCACCGTATTCGGGCAGTGCGGCGGGAAAGTCGTTGAGGTAGCTTCGGACGAGCAGCCGTTCGCCCGTCCGCAGGTGCAGGGTCGAGTCACCGCGCACGACGACCCGCAGCGCTACGGCCCTCCAGCAACCGTCCGCTTCGTCGCGCCAGGCCGTGATTCGGCCCGTGCGTCCCTCGTCGAGCGAGAGTTCGAAATCACACCTCGTGGCGCGCGGCACGGAGTCGGGCCGGGGCTCGTGCAGCCCGTAGAGTCCCCATCCGAAGAGCAGCAGCGCCCCGACGGCATAGAGCGACGAGCGCCGCACGAGGGCCAGCGAACCGCACACCACGAACCCGCCCCAGACGAACCACGCGGGGAGCAGGAAGCGGTCGGCAGCGGCTATTCCGACGGCGAACGGGATCAGTGCCCGCAACATGGGCATCATCGCCAGGCGGGCGTGCAGGTTGTGCAGTGCAAACATCGCCCAAAGATACGAAAATAACGCATTCGGACACCGCCTGCTGCCGTTCTCCCCCCCCCGGCCGTCGTTGCCGACCGTTCCGGAACGATCCGGCTGCAACGGCCCGCCGCAAGCGGCGGCCGGCCCCCGTTCTCCGACCGCCGCCACGCCCGGCTACTCCTCCATGTGGCGGTCGATGCGGCGGCGGACGTACTGCCTGAGGCGCTCGAAGATCGGGGCGTCGGAGAGCTGCGCGGCATTCTCGAGGAAGGACCAGAGTTCAACACCGCACGTGAAGCCGGTGAAGAGTCGCGCCAGATTGAGCTGCATGAACTCCAGCACACAGGAGTCGATGAGCCAGGCCATGGCGATGGCCGTGAGGACGAGTCCGAGCTTCACGACCGTGCGCCACGCCTCGCGGCTCTCGAACCACCAGGGGCGCCCCTCGCGGCGGGCCACGGCGCGGCTGGCCGCCACGCCCGTGACGAAATCGACGCCGATGAAGGCCACGGCGCACCACACCAGCGGGGCGATCGGTGCGAAGAGTCCGGCGACGGCCGCCGCCACGCCGCTAACGAATCTGTACAAAGTCTCCATGGATGCGGCAACGTTTCAGGATGTTCTGCATCGGGTCGTACTCGGGATAGTCCGCCGCCCGTTGGTCGAGGTGGTCCGATGCGCGCTGCATGAGGGCACGGGCCTGGCTTCGGAGTGCGCGCAGCAGCCGCAGCGACTGACTCTCCGAGACGGGTTCGGCGCCGTCGGGATCGGCCACAACGGCTCCGCAGCTGCCCGTGCGCACCTCGAGACGCGTCTGCACCAGCACGCGGGTCCAGAGGGCAAGCGGTGCGGCCAGATAGTCGGCGACCAGTTCGGCATATTCACCGGCAAGCAGGCGTTCGTAGAGGCGCTGCCCGACGACGGGCCGCACGTAACGCACCTCGGCGGCGGCGATGTCGCCCTCGGCCACGGCCGCCGGATCGAGGTAGTCGCCTCCGGTGAAGGCCAGCGCCGCGACCTGTTCGGATGTGATGAGTGTTTTCATAGGATTACATGATAGTAGGATGGAAGGTTATCGCATGTTCAATGGTTTTTGTCGGGATCGGCGGCGGCGGACGACGCGCCCCTCCCGCCACGCACCTTCCCTTCGGCGGGCGGCCGTCTCCGACCCCGTGCGACGACCCCGGGGCGGTGGCTTCGCGGTGTGCGCCCCCCGGGAGGGCAGACACACCGGTCGGCAGACCGTCCCGCGTCGCACGGCGATCGGGCGACCGTCCGTCAGATCAGAGAGGGAACGGAGCGGCGGGCAATCAGTCGACGCTGCGCAGGTTGTACTTCGTGATTTCGGAGAGGAACTGCTGCTGTTCGGCATCCTGCGGGTCGTACTCGAGGCCGTCGGCCTTGCGGGCCTCCCAGACGCGCATGTAGATGGGTTTCGAACGGGTCGGCGGACGGTTCACGATCTCGAGCGACGAGGCGTCGCAGCCGAGCACGCGTTCGATGATGCGGCGAATGGGTTCGAGCAGTTCGGCCTGCTCGCCGAGGATGACCGTATTGAGGGCCACCTCGTACTCGTGGAGGATGCGCTCGGCGTTGAATCCCGAGGCGTAGTCCAGGCCGCTGAGGGTGCGGAACCACGAGTGGGCGACGACGATGTCCGAAACGGCCTGGTCGTGGAGCGACTTCCAGTCGCCCTCGTTCTGCGAGGCGATGGGGATGAATCGCGAGTGGTCGTCGGCCGACCCCTCCTTGACGACGAAGAGCACCTGACCGGGGTTTCCGGCAAACTTGCGTTCGGCCGTTCGGATGATCTGTTCGGCCTGCTCCTCGCTGTCGGCGGTGCTGTCGAGCATCATGACGCCCGAGAGCTGGAAGGAGTTGTCCAGACGCGAGATGTTCCACCGGTCGGTCTTGTAGGCGATGGCCGAGACGTCGAACCCGGCGATGTAGGGGGGCACGCCGTAGTGTTCGAACATCGGTTCGTAGTCCTTGTAGTGGACGATGCTGCGCAGCGTTCCGTCCTCCAGCTCCTCGAACGCGGGCCAGAGCGGAAGCGATCGGGCCTCCGAAGGGCGGAAGGCGCTCCAGTCGTGGTGGAGCAGGACGTGCGCCGAGTCGCGAGCCAGTCGGCAGCGCGAGGCGTCCTGATGGAAGAGCGCGAGGAAGCTGCCGGCGGCGTCGGTCACCACCTCGAGGAAGGCATTGCCGAAGAGCGACTTGTCGAATGCCAGTTTGTTGAGCAGCTGGCGGAGGCTCTCGCCCGATGCGTTGACGTGGTCGGCCAGGCTGCGGAGCATCGGTTCGCGGTCGTCGCAGACGATGCCCTTTCCCGAGATGTAGTCGGCCTTGTCGTTGATGATGCGGCGGTGCGTGGTCGACCGGCGGGCCATGACGGCCAGTGCCACGGGGAAGAGGTTGTCGTCGCCCCAGCGCCAGAAGCGGTCGTTCTCGACGCGCCCGGCCCCGAGGTTCACATAGGGATCCGTACGGCTGTTGCGCACGACGGATCTACGGATTGAGTTCTTGGACATGAGCAGTTTTGTTTCACACGTGAGTGGTGGGTAATCGGATCAAGAGGGTTTTTATTCGGCTCAGTTGGGGAGGAGGGCCGTCGTGTCGTCGCATTCGAAACGGAGTCGGGCCTCGTTGCCGTCGGCGGGTTTGGCTCCCGAGGCGATTTCGAATTCGGAGAGTCGTAGGGGGTGTTCCCAGCCGAGAGCATCGGTCCACCCGACGGCCAGCTCCTCGCCGGCGGCGGTGGTGACGACGGCCGAAGCGCCCTGGGAGACCATCCGTTCGGCAAAGGGGAGGATCTCGCGGGCCGTTTCGCGCGGGACGATGAGATCGAGCGTATGGTGCACGCGCAGGATGCCGTTGTCGGAGAGGAGCTCCTCGGTGTAGGAGGAGCGCTGATCGAGGAGGAGGATCTCGGGCTGCGCGGTCTGCCCGACGGGGCAGATCCGCACAGCCACGATACCTCCCACGGGTTTACGCCGTTCGGTCATCGGCCTCAGGCTTTGTGGGCGTACACGATGAGCGACTCGTCGAGGACGTCGCAGCCGGCCATGAAGACGGCACGCTGACGGTTCTCCATCACGTCGGGGTTGTACCACATGCGGACCTCGTTGCCGGGGAAGTCGGCCGTGTTGACGGCGAGGACGAGATTCCGGCGGTCGGTGAGGATGGCGAACGACTTGTCGAGCGTCGTACTCTGCGCGAGGTAGGAGCCCAGACGCACGTCGACGATCGGGATGCCGTGATAGGCCAGTTCGCGGCGGCCGTGCACGGAGTCGATGTAGGCGGATTCGGTTCCGCGGCTGTCGAGGTACTTCTCGTAGAGGTAGTAGAGATCCGAAGTGACGAAGAAGGCGAGTTGCCCCTCGGCGCGCAGATCCTGGAGTTTGGCGCTTGCATTCTCCCAGAGGTTTTCGAAGATGGCGAGGGCCCCTTCGGGCTGGGCAATGGCCTCGGCGTCGTAGGTGTGCGAGTAGATGGTTTCGGTCGATGCGAAGGACTTGATCGTCTTGAGGAAGCCGTCAAAGGTGTTGTACCCCGACTCGGCCGTGGTGTCACCCATCCACATGGTGGCCCGGATGCTCTCGGCGATCGATCGTTTGAAGAGGGTGGTTTCGGCCTGCTCGACCTCGGTTCCGGAGAGGTCGTCCATGTTGACGTCGGCGCGCGCGGTGATCAGTTCGAAGACCAGCGAGAAGTAATCGGCGGCGGAGAATCCGAGTTCGGCCTTCACGCGGCTGAGTTGGATGGTCTTCTGGTACTTCGTGGCCCCCTCGCCACCGGACCATCCGGCCTCGGTATACTTCTGCAGGACGTTGGGGTTTGCCTCCCAGAGCTGGATGGTCGTGGGCACGGGCATGTTGTAGAGGATTCGGATGCCGAGCTCCTCGGCCGACTGGCCGGTCAGCATCGGGCGGAAAAAGATGGTTTCGAGCTCCTGACCGGTGTAGGTCTTTGCACTTTCGAGATAACTCATGGTTTTGGTCTTGTTTTTTTAAGGTTTTATGGATACTGGGGTTCTATTGCCGCTCCGACGGGGCGCCGCCGCGGAGCCTGGTGGACAAGAGGGGGGGGGTACGTGTGCGGACAGCTATCCCTTGGCGAATCGGCGTGCATCCTCGGCATAGGCCTGCTCGTTCGGACGGCGCACCACTTCACGCACGGCGGGATCCTCGCGCGGCAGGGTCGATGTGGGGGTTACGGTCTGCTGTCCCTGCTTGAGCGCGACGATCGACCGCGCGACACGGAAGAGGGGGTCGTCCACCGTATGGAGGATGTTCCGGTCCTCGACCGGATCGGGAGCCGCAGCCCGACTACGCGCACTTCGGTTTCTGGCGCGCCAGCGGCCGAAGAGCCCCCGTCCCGATCTTTTCCGCTCCGACGCGTGGGCGGCGGCCTCCGCCTCGGCTTCGGCCTCCGCCGGGGTCTGCTCCAGGTCGGTTTCCCGGGTTGTTTTTCGGTTCTCGGGCTCCGGAGCCGCGTCACCGATCAGTCGGTCGACCAGCCCGGCGTCGATCGCCTCCTGAGGCGAGAGCCAACGCCCGCAGCCGTTGTTCTGGGCCATCAGCGCGGCCATCTCCTCGACGCTCCGGCCGGCCCGTTCGGCATAGAGGGCCGCGAGACGGCGGTCGGTCTGATGCAGCAGGTCGAGATGGGCCTCGATCTCGTCGGCATTACCCTCGGTGGCGCAGATGGCGTTGTGGATCAGATAAAGCGCATGGGGCGACATCTCGCGGCAGCCGGCCGATGCGGCCTGGGCGATGATCGTGGCAGCCGAAGCGGTGTAGCCGTAGCATCGGGTGATGATCTGCGGAGCGTCGAGCGCCCGGAGCGCATCATAGATAAGCAGCGCGTCGTTCACGTCACCGCCCGTCGATCGGATGTTGACGACCACCTGCCGTGCGTCGATGGCTCCGATGCGGCGCACGGCCTCACAGAAAGCCTCGTAGGTTGCGACCCGCTGTGCCGGGTCGTCGAACTGCCACTCCTCGGGCACGCCGATCGTCCCTTCGATGTCGATCGTACAACCCTCGGCGCAATTTCGGATTCGGATGTTGTTTTTCATGATCTTCGATGTGTGTGTGTGTGTGTGAAGAGAGTGTGTGTATGTCTTTGTCGTATTGTTGTGTGCCGTTGCACCTGCGTGTGCGACGCTTTTCATCAGCATTTGGCCCTGTAGTATACGGCCCCCTTGACCTTTGCATAGGAGCATCCGCACTGCATGGCCACGGCCTCCATGGCCTCACACCGGGGCACGCCCCGGGCCACGAGTCGTTCGACGTCACACCTCAAGGCGGCCTGTTCGCAGCGAGCCGGGGCCACCACCCCGAGCTGCAAGAGGCGCTCGATGGTTTCGAGCCTTCCGAGTCCCACGGTCTGCTCGTCGAGGAAACGTTTCAGCTCCTCGCGTCCTGCGCCGCACCTCATGAACGGTCGTCGGGCAAGAGGGTGAAACGGCATCGGGCCGAGGCCGCGACGGGATCGTAAGCCTCGATCCTGCGCAGCGTGGCGCACACCTCGCCCTGGTCGGTCGCGATGCGGAAGAGGCTGCGCAGATCCGGCACGGCACACCCCGGATTGAAGAGCGCCTCGAACTCGTGGGGTTCCATGCGCAGCGTGAGGGTGACGGCCCGGCGACGGTTTCGTATCGCCTCGTCGCGGTCGTAGTATCGGTGCAGGCCCTCGAGTCCGTCCCGGTCCTCGAAGCAGAGCGTGGACTGCTCGCCTTCGGCAGCGAGGTGGAACGCCGCGAGGGGATAGACGTTTCCGGCCCCGGCCGGATTGGGCCACTGCTCGCCGGCGGGCAGGGTGCGCATGCCGAACCATCGCAGGATGCGTGGCGTGAAGTTCACGCCGTTCTGCTCCATGTCGTCGCGGTCTCCGACCACGGGCAGCAGAGCCGACGGAGCGTCAGCATACCCCCCGGCGGCACTGACCGTCGGTGCAAAGAGGGGGTTGGTCCGCCGCTCCAGCCCGGGGATACAAGCCTGCGACTGAGTGGCGGTGTGCCACGATCCGAAGGGATAGACGGGCTCCTCCTCTGCGTCGTCGTCCGCGACCAACCGGGCCGAGGCTCCGTCTCCGCTGCGGTATCCGTAGATTCGTTCGGCCTTGAGTCCGCAGGCCTCGTCCTCCCAGACAATGGGCTGCGTCCAGTCGGTTCGGTCCTCCCAGTCGGCCACGCGGCTCTCGTCCCAGAACTCGGCATCGGGTTCGATGAGCACGCATTTGCGGCGTTCGTCAGTGAAGAATCGGAGTCGGAACATCTGGGCAATGGCCTCGATCCACTCGATCTGCGCGACGTCGTGGCGACAGATCGCCTCGGTATTGAGGCGTTCGCCATAGGCGGGAGCAGGCGAGAAGAGCGGGCGTACCGAACATTCGCGATGGAGCAGGAAGCGCATCCCCTCGTCGGCCCCGTAGAAGAAGATCGTATTGAAATACTTGGGCGACGCAGGTCCGACCGTCTCGGCGGGCGTACGGATCGTGCATTCGACGGTTGTTTCGCCACGCTCCTCGATGTGGCCGTCGTAGAGGGCCCAGTCGCCGGTCCATCGGTTCCACGTACCGCTGCTCATACGATAGTACAGTACCGGATCGGAACAGGATCCCGAGACGGGGGTAGTCAAGCGGGCCGACCGCCCCGTGAAGTCGGTCCAGAGGCTCGAAGCCACGCCGTTGAGCGTGTAGAGGATCCGGAATTCGACCGTTTCGCCGGCGCCGAAGACCACCACGCGATAGGCCGTATTTTCGGAGAGTTCGCCGCGACGGTCGACATAGCGGTTCGGGAGGCGGAAGGTGAGGTTTCCGCCCGTTCCGAGGTTGAAGGAGTCGAAACCGGCGAGCCGGTTTCGGTCGACGATTCGGTGTTCGGTCGTGTAGCGGATGTGGTATTCGAAGGCGACGCTCACGGTCGACAGGGGTCTGTAGACGATCTTCTGGTCTTCGAGTCCGAAGCAGTTTCCGTTGTTGTAGGCCTCGGTATGGACGATCCCGGCGTTGTCCACGGCGAGGGGCGTGGCCGTCTGCACGATGTTTCCGATGATGTTTCCGGCGCCATAGGGCGTTGCATAGACTCGTCCCACGGCATCGGCCGTTGCCGATGCCTCGCTCAGCCGCACGGCACGAAATCCCATCCGCGCTTCGGCGGCCGTGGTGTCATGCTGGGCATAGGCACCGCTAAAGAAGAGCGAACGGAAGAGGTCGCTCTCGAGGAACCGGCTCTCGAGGCTGTACCCGGCCTCTTCGAAGATGGCCTTCCAGGCGGCCGCGACCGAGATGAACGGGTGGTAATCATCGGGCGTGAGGAGCCTCAGTACGGGTTGCAGATCGGCAGCGTCGTTCTGCTGATCGTAGCTGTCGCGCCAGACAGGGAGGAACTTCACGAGGTTGTTTATGCTCCACCCCATGGAGATCTCCGTCGGCGTGAGGTATCCGTTATATTGCAGCGGCAGCTGCTTCATTCTCCGGTCGGCGGCCCGGCGGGCCCAGGCGGCGCCACCCCATCGGAGTTCGACCAGGAAACCCGAGTCGGAGCACTGCACGAGGACGCAACGCCCGACGACCAACACGGCGCCGTCGCAACCGAGTTGTGCGGGGTGTTCGGCGGTGTTGAAGAGGGGCACTTCGCGCCCGAACCGCTCGTCGTTCGTGGCGGAGTGCGGCAGTTCGATGCGCAGGGTGTGGTCGTCGGCCTCGGCCGCGGGGTCGAGCAATCGGTCGGCGTCGTAGGTCAGCGCGACGGAGGTCTCCTCGGCCAGATCGAGGGCGACCTCGTCAACAATCAGTTCGAGTTGGCGTTTCATGTTCAGGCGACGGGACAATGCAGTTCGACTTCGAGATTGCAGAGCGAGCCGTGTCGTCGGATTCCGGCCGAGTTCGAAGCGACGACGACGGGCTGATAGCCGTTTTCGGGATCGACGATCCAGACCTGCGGAGCGTGGAGCATGCCGGCCAGAGCGCGCAGCGTGTCGACGGTTTCGTATGCCGAGAGGAGGTTGAGCACGCGCACGGCTCGGGTTTCGGCGGCAGGCTCCCCCCAGACGTTGCGGATCATGCGGTCGACGGTCTCGAGGCGCTCCTCGCGGACCACGGGGAAGTCGTAGTGTTCGACGGCCCCGGCGTCGCTTCGCCAGGCGACGCGGCATCCATCCGGACGGGACTCGACCACCTCCCAGGAGACCTGCACAAACCGGTCGAAGAGTACGGAGATCCGTTCGGCGTCAGGGAATTCGTTCATATTGAGGCGGAAGAGGCGGAGTCCCGAGTCCGTCGACGTGAAGTTTCGGGAGGAGGTCTCCCCGTTGCAGAACCACGAGACGGAGGCGACACAACTCTGCGAGGTCAGGAGGGTCAGTTCGTCGCACTCGCCGCGGGCGATGAGGCGTTTGACGGGCATCGAGCTGAGGAGCGCCGGGGCCTCGACAGCCTCACGCCTCGGGAGGAGGGTCCTGATTGGGGATCGCACCCCGTCGGCCACGACATCGACGATCAGCGATCGGTCCGGGGCATCGTAGAAGCCGGTAGGCGCGACGGCGGGCTGGAATCGGAGGCGGTGGCGGAGGAACGGGGCGATATCGATCTGCCCGCCCTGGGATTCGAACATGCGGCGGGCCCCGATCACGTCGCCGACGCCGTAGTCGTAGACCTGCACGTCGAACGTGCGGGCCGGCTCCGTATCGGAGAAGGCGTAGCGCAACGGGGCGCCGAACGGAGCATAGTCGGGAGGAGTCTGAGTGAATTGCATGTGGAAAAGGATCAGTGTTTTTTTTGCGAGAAGCGAGGCGGCACCCGGATGCCGGGCGCGGATGGGGGGGCATAATCCGGAGTGGGCGAAGGGAATCCCGCCGCAATCCGAGAGGTGCGGGCCGGGGAGAGATGCGGGCCGCCCCGGCCGAACAGCCGGCGGCGTTGCACCCGGATGCCGGGGGAGGGAGTGATGCCCGAGGGGTGCAGAGGAGCGAGGGAAGGAGAGAGGTGGTGGGGTCGAATGCGCTGGATCAGAACCAGGTGACGATGCGGGCACGAGCCGTCTGAGCAATCTCACCGTGTGGGGTGAGCGTGGCGGCCGAGGGTTCGATCTGCAGCTCCTCGATGGCCAGGACGCACTCCTCTTCGGAGAGGTCGGAGAGAATTTCGAGGAGCTCCTCTTCGAGTTGGTCGGCGATCTGCGCCTGTTCCGACGGAGCGGCTCTGGCGGCGGTACGCATGAGGACGAGCGAGAGGTCGTATACGGCCCGGCCGTTGTTCCGGCCCTCGATCGAACGGAGCGACAGGGGATGCAACAGGGCGGCGGGATAGGCCCTTACGAGCGTGGGGGCGGCCTGCTGACGGAGCGCCAGGAAGTGCCAACCGCGTTCGACGGCCAACCGTTCGACCGCCTGTTCGAGACGGATGCGGTTCATTGTCGAAAAGATGGATGAAAAAATGTTGAAAACGGTTAACAACTCTCCCCAAATTGTTACAGGAGAGTCAGTTGGTCGTGTTGAAAAACTCCGGATCCGGTCCCGGCCAACTGTCGAATGACAGCGCAAATATAGCACCCGGCCACCCCCCTTGTCAAGAGGTCGGTGCATTTTTTCCGAAAAAAATAGAAGAAAGCCGACCACCGCACCGCGAAAATGATTACTTTTGCCGGCGAAACCAACGCTTTCACACACCGATGGATGATGGTCATAGTCCCGCGCATAGTCGCCGCCGCGTCACTCGACGCGACGCCCTTCATCTATGGAATCCGACACGATGCTGAACTTCGTGCCGGACTGACCGTCACACCCACCACCTCCGAGGCGCTTCGCCTCTTCCTCGCCCACGAGGCCGACTACGCCCTGCTCCCCTCGTCACACTACCCCGACCTGACCGACGCCGAGATCGTCACCGAATACTGCATCGGCTCGACCGCACGCACGGGTAGCGCCCTGCTCGTGGGGAACTGCCTGCCGCAGGCCGCCCGGCGCATCCTCTACGATCCCGCCTCGCCCACCACGGCCCAGCTGGCCGCCTACCTCTACAAACGCCACTGGCGCACCGCACCGGAGTTCGAGTCGCGCACGACGCTTCCGAGCCCCGAAGCCCTCGACGCCACGACGCTCTGCCTGCTCAGCGACGAGGAGGCGCTGCTCCACGGCCCGAACTACGCCCATCAGACTGACCTGGGGGCCGAATGGCGAGCCACGACGCACCAGCCGTTTGCCTACTCACTGTGGATCGGGCACAAGGAGAACGACAAGGAGCGGACCGAACAGCTGCAACAGGCCCTCACCTACGGGCTGGAACATACCTACGAAGCGCTGCTCGACGGGGGGTTCACGACGCGCGGCTACGATGCCTACGGGCACCTGACGTGCGACATCGACTACATCTACGACAATCAGAAGCAACAGGCACTCCGCAAGTTCTGGGACTCGGGGATCAAGATCGCCCCGCGTGTCAATCCCGGCTGAAGGGACTGAGGACCGGGCCCGGTCCGGTCGTCTCCGGCCTACACGACATGTACCACCCCAAACAACCAAAGGAGCGACTTATGATAACGATCTATCTGAAACAATACAACAAGATCATCCGCAACGCCGACACGGCGCTGTTCGACGAGCTGGGCTACGACGACATACTGTGGATCGACATGTTGCAGCCGACGATCAAGGAGCAGAAGGCGGTCGAGAACTTCATGGAGATCAGCCTCCAGACGAAGCAGCAGGTCGAGGAGATCGAGTCGACGTCGAAATACTCCGAGACGGAGAATGCCATCATCTCGAACTCGAACTTCTTCATCCCGACGGGCGAGAGTTTTCTGATCGAGCCGGTATCGTTCATCATCTCGAACGAAGGCGTCCTGGTTTCGGTCCGCAACGCCGAGTTCCGCACGTTCCGCGAGACGGAGAAGCGCCTACAGATGAACTACCGCAGCTACTCGACGGGCTACCACGTCTACATCTCGCTGCTGGAGGTGCGCATCGACTTCGATGCGGACCTCGTCGAGCTGGTCTCGAAACAGGTTGCCGCTCTGAGCCGCGACGTGAACTCGGAGGACACGATCGACAAGGAGATCCTGCACCGCATCAGTGCGCTGCAGGACAGCACGATGTCGTTGCGCGAGAACATCTTCGACCGGCAGCGCGTGTTGTCGGGCATTCTGCGTTCGGAACGCTTTCCGAACGATATCTACCCGCGCCTTCAGTTGATGATCAAGGACGTGAATTCGCTGATCAACCACGCCGACTTCTCGTTCCAGCGACTGGACTACATCCAGGATGCGGCACTGGGTCTGATCACGATCGAACAGAACGAGATCGTGAAGATCTTCTCGGTGGCGGCGGTGATCTTCCTTCCGGCGACGCTGATCGCCAGCATGTACGGCATGAACTTCAAGTACATGCCCGAACTCGAATGGACCATCGAACTTCCGAACGGCTGGGTGCTCCCGATGGGTTACCTCTTTGCCATCTTCCTGATGCTGCTGAGTTCGGGACTCACGATCTGGTTCTTCAAGTACAAGAAGTGGCTCTGATCCCGATCGGAGCCACCTCCTTTTTTTTTCGCATGGCGCCCCCGCCCCACACCCCCCGACATCCGCCCTGCACCTTCGCCGCCCACTTCCAGCCGCCGCCGGCGCACCACTCGCGCACCACTCGCACCCCCGGCCCGCCCGCGCACGAAATACCCCCTCACCCGCCCGCGCATACGCGCATACACCAACTTTCTGGGGCGAAAAAAGCGTTGAATCTGGAAATATTTCCTACATTTGCGGTACAGTTACGGAAAATGAGAGTGTAAATTCCTAAAATCCACAAAACCATGTTCAAGATCGATTCTTACGATTTCAAAGGCAAACGCGCCATCATCCGCGTGGACTTCAATGTGCCCCTCGACGCCGAGGGCCACGTCACGGACGACACCCGCATCCGTGCGGCGATCCCGACCATCCAGAAGGTCCTCGCCGGCGGCGGCTCGGTGATCCTCATGTCGCACCTGGGCCGTCCGAAGAAGAATCCGGATCCGAAATATTCGCTCTCCCAGATCGTCGGAGCGATCGAGAGCCGCCTGGGTCACAAGGTGGTATTCGCCGGCGACTGCATGGGCGACGAGGCCGCCACGATGGCCCGCAACCTGAAACCGGGCGAGGTGATGCTGCTCGAAAACCTGCGCTTCTATGCCGAGGAGGAGGGCAAACCCCGCGGCCTGGCCGAGGATGCCACGGAGGAGCAGAAGGCCGAGGCCAAGAAGGCGGTGAAGGCATCGCAGAAGGAGTTCGTGAAGAAGCTGGCGTCGTACGCCGACTGCTACATCAACGACGCCTTCGGTACGGCCCACCGCGCCCATGCCTCGACGGCACTGATCGCCGACTACTTCCCGACGGACAAGATGTTCGGCTACGTGATGGAGAACGAGCTGAAGGCGATCGACGGCGTGATGCAGCATCCGGCCCGTCCGTTCTGCGCGATCGTGGGCGGCTCGAAGGTCTCGACCAAGATCACGATCATCGAGAAGCTGATGGAGCAGGTCGACTCGATCATCATCGGCGGCGGCATGACCTTCACGTTCGACGCGGCCCAGGGAGGCAAGGTGGGCAACTCGCTCTGTGAGCCGGAGATGTTCCCCGTAGCGCTGGAGATCATCGCCAAGGCCAAGGAGAAGGGTATCCAGCTGGTGATGTCGCCCGACGCCCTGATTGCCGACGCCTTCTCGGCCGAGGCCCATACGGCCGAAGCACCGTCGAACGCCATTCCGGACGGCTGGATGGGTGTCGACATCGGCGAAGAGGGCAAGCGCCTCTTCCGGGAACACATCCTGGGCTGCAAGACGATTCTGTGGAACGGACCGGTGGGCGTCTTCGAGATCGACAAGTTCGCCACGGGCTCGAAGGCCGTAGCCGAGGCGATTGCCGAGGCGACGTCGAAGGGGGCCTACTCGCTGATCGGCGGCGGCGACTCGGTGGCATGCATCAACAAGCTGGGTCTGGCCGACAAGGTGTCGTACGTCTCGACGGGCGGCGGTGCCCTGCTCGAATACATGGAGGGCAAGGAGCTTCCGGGCGTTGCCGCCATCCGCAAATAGGAGCAGGCGGACGAGCGACACAAGCACACACACGACACAGGTTTGCTTTTCGCCGGGAGCGGGGAGCGGGCCTGTGTCTTCACCTAAAACACACAACACAACATTTTATCCATCCATGAAGAGACTTATTCTTATGGCCACAGCGGCCCTAGTGGCCAGCTGCCAGAGCCAACCGGCCAAGACGCCGGCACTGGACCTGGCCAACTTCGACCTTTCGGTCGCGCCGAACGAGGATTTCTATCAGTACGCCACGGGGGGCTGGCAGGAGCGACACCCGCTGAAACCCGAATACGGCCGCTACGGAGCCTTCGACATGATCGGCGAGAACAACCAGATCCGCATCAACGAACTGTTCCAGGAGATGTCGGGCAAGACGGCCACGCCGGGCAGCGTCGAGCAGAAGATCTCGGACCTCTACAAGATGGGGCTCGATTCGACTCGTCTGAATGCCGAGGGAGCAGCTCCGATCCGCGCCACGGTCGATCAGTTGCTTCAGCTCGGCGATCGCAGCCAGCTGACCGAGGCCATCGCACGCCTTCACGCCACGTCGTGCAACCCGTTCTTCTCGATCGGCGTGCAGGGTGACCTGAAGAACAGCGACATGAACGCCCTCTATGCCGGGCAGAGCGGTCTGGCGATGGGCGACCGCGACTACTACCTGACACCGGAGAACGAGCACATCCGCGCCGCCTACAAAACGTACCTGACGCGTATCTTCACGCTTGCCGGAATGCCCGAGGCCGAGGTTCCGACGGCCGTTGAGGATGTCCTGAAGGTGGAGACGGCCCTTGCCGAGGCCTTCTGGTCGAACGTGCAGCTTCGCAACATGCAGGCGATGTACAACCCGATGACGAAGGCCGAGTTCGAGAAGACGTACGACGCCATCGACTGGGGCACGTACTACCGCACGCTGGGTCTGGGCGACTACGATACGATCATCGTGACGCAGCCGTCGTCGCTTGCTGCCGCCAACACGCTGCTGAAGACGATGCCCGTTGAGGCGCTTCGCCACTACCTGGCCGCACAGTACATCGACAGCGCCGCCTCGTACCTGAGCGACGACTTTGTTGCCGCCTCGTTCGAGTTCTACGGCAAGACGATGTCGGGACAGCAGGAGATGAAACCCCGCTGGAAGCGTGCGATGTCCGTACCGAACGGCTCGCTGGGTGAGGCCGTAGGCGAGATCTACGTTTCGAAGTACTTCTCGGAGCAGGACAAGGCGCGCATGCTCGAGATGGTGAAGAACCTTCAGAAGGCCCTGAGCCAGCACATCGACGCCCTGGATTGGATGAGCGCCGAGACGAAGGCCCGCGCCCAGGAGAAGCTGGCCGCCTTCACGGTGAAGATCGGCTATCCGGACAAGTGGAAGGATTACACGACGCTGACGATCGACCCGACGAAGAGCTACTGGGATAACATCGTGACGGTGAACCAGTGGTACATTGCCGACAATCTGTCGAAGCTGGGTCAGCCGGTCGACAAGAGCGAGTGGCAGATGTCTCCGCAGACGGTGAACGCCTACTACAGTCCGCTGAGCAACGAGATCTGCTTCCCGGCCGCCATTCTTCAGCCGCCGTTCTACAATCCGGATGCCGACGATGCGGTGAACTACGGAGCGATCGGCGTGGTGATCGGTCATGAGATGACGCACGGATTCGACGACCAGGGGCGCCAGTTCGACAAGAACGGCAACATGAACAACTGGTGGACCGATGCCGACGCAGAGGCCTTCAAGAAGAAGACGGACATTCTGGTGGATCAGTTCAATGCGATCGAGGTACTTCCGGCCCGCGACGGACAGCCGGCCCTCCATGCCGACGGGGCCCTGTGCCTGGGCGAGAACATCGCCGACCAGGGCGGTCTTCGCGTAGCCTACACGGCGCTGCACAATGCGCTGGAGACGGCCGACGTGGCACCGATCGACGGTTTCACGCCGGAGCAGCGTTTCTACCTGGGTTACGCCACGCTGTGGGCGCAGAACATCCGCGACGAGGAGATCGCACGCCTGACGAAACTCGACGTACACTCGCTGGGCAAGTGGCGCGTAAACGCGACGCTGCGCAACATCCAGGAGTTCTACGATGCCTTCGGCATCACGGACGGCCCGATGTATCTGCCCGTTGAGGAGCGTGTAATCATCTGGTAACCATCCGTATTACCTCACACAGAGAGAGGGGAGGGGCGAACCGAGGTTCGCTCCTCCCCTCTTCGTATCTACCGGTTCCGTTATACCCCCTGCGGATCGCCGCATTTGTCCTGGTCTTCTGTTCGTCTGCCGGATCGATCGGGAGCTCCGCCCGGGAGACGGGACGCGGAAGCTCCCCCTCTGAAAAACGGAGCCGGCCGACCAGGCTGGAGTTTCAAACGCGCCCCGCCCTCCTTCGGAGTGAGCTCCAACCGCCGCCCCGATCCACCACCCGCTCTGTTTTTTGCCCGGGCCCGGGAAGCGCATATACGCACGGAAAAAAAGAGGCCGTCCCTTCGTTTCCGAAAGGACGGCGGCAGGCAAGCAAAGTCAGATTGATGAAATTGATGAATTGAAATTTGAATTATTTAATGATTATCCCCCAAACAAACTACTCGCGACACCTAGAGTGCCACATCATTCCTATTCACACCACCCCTCCCAGTGCTCATCATTCAGCACCCGGAGACGATGAAGGCAGGCCCCGGATCTTTCCTGCGGTTCTTTACTCCTTCCGAGGCCGCCGGGCACCGCTGACGATGCCCCTTTCCATCACGGCTGCAAACCAAGTTGCCCGCACACTCTTCATAACCCCTTTTTTACCTTCAAACTAACGAATCGTCCCGCAGCTGCAGCCGACCTGCGAGCGGTCCGCACTTCCCAAAGGATCAAGAGCCGTGCCAGACCACCGCATACGAGCAACCGTCTGATTATCAACGGATGGATTCATTCCCTCCGACAATCCGGGGTGTGGAACGGGTGTGGCGGTGTGGAAAAACTCCCCACGACACGGACCACACTTTCGCCCGCCCCTCACGCTTCCGGACTACTCGATGCCGTAGAGGTGCAACTTGTTGTAGAGGGTTTTTCGATCGATACCGAGGCTTTTTGCGGCCTGCGACTTGTTTCCGCCGGCAGCGGCCAGGGCGCGCCGGATGCGCATCTCCTCGTCGGCCGGATCGCGCAACAGGGTGGCGGGCTGGGTTCCGGTACCGACGATCTCGGCCGGGAGCTCCGCGCAGGAGATGTACTCCCCGCCCGCAAGCAGGGTGGCATACATGACCACATTCTTCAGTTGCCTGAGGTTTCCAGGCCAGGCGAATAGCCTGAGTGCGGCGGCAGCGCGGTCGTCGAATCCGACGATCTGTTTGTTGAGCTCGCGGTTGGCCCGATCGAGGAAGAAGTCGGCATAGAGCAGGATGTCCTCGGGCGTATCGCGCAACTCGGGCATGCGGAGCGAGAATTCGTTGAGCCGATGATACAGGTCCGCACGGAAGGATCCGCGGGCGATGGCCTCCGAGAGGTTTTCGTTCGTAGCGGCGACGATGCGGATGTCGATCGGGATTTCGCGCACGCTTCCGACGGGTCGAATACGCCGCTCCTGGAGCGCCCTCAGCAGCTGCACCTGCGTGTCGTAGGTCAGATTTCCCACCTCGTCGAGGAAGAGGGTTCCGCCGTTTGCGGCCTCGAAAGCGCCGGTTTTGTCGGTCAGCGCCCC
Organism: uncultured Alistipes sp.; assembly: GCA_944320665.1. Classification (GTDB taxonomy): domain Bacteria; phylum Bacteroidota; class Bacteroidia; order Bacteroidales; family Rikenellaceae; genus Alistipes. The sequence goes on from CALUII010000001.1 coordinate 47,424, forward strand.
GGTGAACGACCCCTTGATGTGGCCGAAGAACTCCGAAGCGGCCAGATCGCGGGGCACGGCGCCGCAATCGACCGCCACGAAGGGTTTTCCGGCGCGGGGGCTGCGTTCGTGGATGAGCCGCGCGATGTGCTCCTTTCCCGTACCGCTGGCACCGACGATCAGCACGGACATCTGCGTGGGGGCCACGAGCCGCACGTGTTCGTACACCTTCCGCGCGGCATCGCTTCGCCCCTCGATGTAATCCTCCGATGCCGGGTTCCCCCCACGCGCATCGAGGGGTTCGGATTGGGTCCTCGAGGGCTGTGGCGCCCGCCTCGATGCGTCGTATTTCCCGTCACGGCCGCCCGCAGCGAGGTCCGGGGCGGTGACCTCACCGATCTTGAGGAGCAGCTCCTCGGGATTGACCGGTTTCGAGACGTAGTCCTTAGCGCCGAGCTTCATGCACCGCACGGCGTTCCCGATTTCGGCATAGCTCGTCATCACGATCACGGGGAGCTGCGGGGCCTGGCGAGCCAACCACTCGAGCAGATCGGTTCCGTCGCCATCGGGGAGTCTCATGTCGCTGAGCACGAGGTCGTATGCCATTTGCTCGGCGTCGGCGATCCGTCGGCGTGCCGCCTCGATGTTTGCGGCGGTTTCGGTTTCGAATCCGCGTTTACCGAGCCACGTGGCCAGCATGAGGGCAAAGGTCACGTCATCATCAACGATCAGAATGCGTTTCATATCGACTACAAAGATACCTTTTTTTGAGCTTCGGCGACGCATCGGCGCACATTTTCGACGATCCACGCCACGCGTTGCTTCAGCTCAGCGCCGGCCTCGGGCTCAGCTTCCATGCCCCCGCGCTCGACCTCGCGCAGGGCGGCAGCCAGGGTCCGGGCGCCGAGCATCGTGAAGATGGGGGCCATCCTGTGGGCCAAAGCCCGGATCGTCTCGCGGTCGCCGTCGGCGAGGGCCTTTTCGAGACGGTCGGCGGCCTCGGCATGCTGCGTGATAAACGATTCGAGGATGTTCCGTTCGGCCACGGCATCACCGGCGGCAAAGGCCGTCAGGGCCTCGAATCCGAAGGAGGCGGAATCGTCCGCGCCCCGTCCGACGGTTCCCTCCGCACCACGGGACTCCGCCCCGTCCCGCTCAACGTGGCACGCCGCGGCGATGCCTCCACCGTCGCCCCCCGCCGCATGCGGCAGTTCCCCGCCCCCCGGCGCATGCCGCACCACGCGGGCCAATACGTCCCTCAACTCCGAGGCGGCAAACGGTTTTCGGAGTACGCCAGCAAATCCATCGGGCCACTCCTCGGATCGAGCCGATACGGCCACCACGGGGACCTGAGGCGCGACGCGCGCCAGGGCCCGACACAACTGCACGCCATCCATTGCGGGCATCTGTATGTCGGTCAACACGGCGTCAAACGGGCGCTCTTCGACCAGTTTGACGGCATATTCCGGATAGGGGCAACACTCGGCCTCGATACCCTCGGCCCGACACAGCGCCGCGGTCATCTCGAGCTGCAGCGGGTCGTCGTCCACGAGCAGGATCTTCACTCCGGCCAGTCCTGCCGCCTTGCGCGGGCCTATGCCACGCACCTCGGCCCCGCTTCCGGCCTCCGTATCGCCGTGCCACACCGGCTCCGACGAGTCCCCCTCTCCGTCGCGGCCACCGACGGCCGCAACGTCGGCCACGGGGATCGAGACCACGAAGCGGCTACCGGCCCCCGGGGCGCTGTCGATCCAGATCCGCCCGCCGAGCAGCTGCACGAGACGCTTGACGATCGAGAGTCCGAGTCCGACCCCCTCCACCCCCTGAGCCGATCGCAGTCGGACGAACTCGCCGAAGATCTGCTCCTGCTCCTCGCGCGGAATGCCGCGCCCGGTATCCTTCACCTCGAAGAGGAGTTCCCCCTGCTCGGCACGCTGCACGCCGACGGTCACGCTGCCGTGATCGGTGAACTTGATGGCATTCGACACGAGGTTTTCGGCGATCTGCCATATTCGCGAAGGGTCACCGGCCACCTCCGCGCGGGCCGACTCCTCGACCTTCAGCACGAGATCGATGCCCCGCTCGGCGGCCAGGGGTTCGAAACCGGCACGGATGCTCTCGAAGAGCTGCTGCGGCACAAACGGCACGCAGGCCTTCTCGACCTTGTTCAGGTCGAGCCGGTAGCAGTCGAGCAGGCTTCGGACCAGAGCGAGGAGGTGTTCGGAGGTCTGACGCATGTGGTCCAGATAGAGGGCCTGGCGCTTGTCCGAGGCGATTCGCGACAGCAGGTCGATGTACCCCATGAGCGAACCCAACGGGGCCTTGATATCGTGCGTGATGGCCATCATGAGTCTCTCGCGGGCATCGAGCAGGGCCCGTTTTTCGCGGTTTGCGTCCTCGAGCTGACGTTTGTACCGGTTGCTTCGGTTCACGTCGCGCCAGAGGATCGCCACGAAGAGCAGCATGAGCACGACGGCACATCCGGCAATCCACCCCAGCGTTTCGGACGACTGCCTTCGCAATCGGTCGTTCGCCTCGATCCGGTGCAGCAGGAAGGCATCGTCCTCGCGCTGGAAGTCCGACAGCAGGCGATAGATCTGCCTGTTAACCATCCGGTTGCTGTAGCTGAGCCTCAACCCCTCGTTCCAGGCACGGTCGTAGATCTCGATGCGTTGGCCGGTGACGCGGTCCTGCAGCGAGCGCAGCACCGAAGCGATGGTATCGGCCACCGGGCTCTGCCTCGGCAACGAGTCGGCGACGGTCCTCGTACGCGAGATGACGATGCTCGAGTCCTCCTTCGGCGGGCTGAAAACGTCGGCAATCCGGCGGAAGAAGCGTCTCCGGGCGCGCTGCACGCGTACCGTATCGGCCTGTTCCCGGACGACGGGCTGCGACGCGGCGGGGAGCGAATCGGCCGACACCAGGGAGTCGATCTGCACGGGGTGGATGATGGCCTCGATGTTCTTGTTGAGCAGTCGGGCCGTCCCCCCCGACCGGAGCGACCTCCAGAGGTTCATCGTTCGCCGCTCCTTGTCGGCGACAAGCAGGGTGATGCTGTCGAGGCGCTGCATCTGGAGGGTATCGCGTTCGAGGGCCCGGAGCGAATCGAGGAAGTTGCGCACGGTGCGCAGTTCGCCCCGATAACGGGCCTCATAGGAGCTGTATCCGGCGATCATGAGTTGGGCATAACCCTCGGCCTGATAGAGGTGGTAGAGGGTCTGGGCGGCGACGTCACGTTTGGACCGCAGGGCGGCATACGTACCTGCGTCGTCGGGCGGACGGACCACCACGCGATAGAGGTAACCGACCGATACCAGACAGACGGCCAGCAGGAGGATGTATCCGGTAACGATCTTCGTTTTGACGTATTTCGACTCTTTCATCGGCAACAATTCAAACAGCGGTTGGTCCGCATTCGGTCCCCCGCATTCGGTCCCATTTGCAGCGGGCATCAATAGAAGGTGCCGCGCTGGGCAAAGAGCGCATAACCGAAGTTGAATGTGAGGTACATGTTGTTCCAGTTACCCAGATCGTACTTGGTGAGCGAGAGGCTCACGGGTCCGATCGAGGTGTGGTAGACGAACGAGGCCTCGACGATGTAATGCAAGGTTTCGTCATTTGCCAGGCCGCTTTTGACCCCGGGACCCCAGTCTCGGTGGTCGCGCCACATGGCATAGAATCCGGTTCGGAAGAAGAAGTTGGGCAGCAGATCGAAGGTGGGCATGAGGCCGCCGGCGATGAATCGCCGCGCATGGAAATCGGGCATGAAGATCATCTTCGACTGAGCGACGGGTTCGTATACGGGCATGGCCATGACGGAGGCCGTTTCGGTGAGGAATCGGGGCTGGTTGGTAATCAGCGCATCGAGATCGATTCCGAACGAGAACCACTTGATTTCGGGCAGATCGAAGTAGCGGTCCCACGACAACCGGGCTCCGACCCACTGCCGGGATTTCGCAGCGACGAATCGCGTCAGGTCGAAAGGTCTGTACTTGTCGCGCCCGGTGATGTATATACCGGAGAGGATCAGGTGGGAACCGCGTCGCGGGTAGAGGGGTTTGTCGAGCGTATTTCGCTCCATCTTGAGTTTGAGACCGAAGTAGGAGAACCGCGAGTGGTCCGTGTCGTCGGCGAGGGGGATGTCCGAATCGTATCGGAAGTTGATGAGGCCACCGTTCGCCCTCAGTTCGATGAGGCTTCGCCTCGAGAGGGGCATTCCGGCGGCCAGCGAGGCGAAGGCTTCGCTGTTCTTGACCTGCATGGTGTTGTCGACGGCGGTGACGTTTCCGAAGGAACCGTGACGGAGGTTCTTGACGTCGAAATTGAGGGCGTAGTCGAGGTATACGGGTTTTCCCATGTAGAAGTCGGCTCGTCCGCCGAATGCGCCCCACGTGTATAGCGGTCCGAGATAGAGGTCGGCTCCGACCGTATGGGCGACCCGTCCGATGGTTTCGTAGCTGATACCGATGTAAGCCTGGTTGAAAGCGGTGGACGAGAGGTTTCCGCCGATCATCATCTTGAAGCTGGGTTTGGTCTCCAGCCGGGCGGCAAAGGCATAGTGCTCGGTGGCCGGGTTGTAGATGGCCTTGGGGAAGTCCATGACGAAGTCGCCGCTGGCCAAAATGCCGTAGAGTTTGTCCTTGAGTTCGGGGAACTCCATGACGCGCTGTTCGTGGGACTCCTTGGGGTCGAACTTTGCGAAGTCGCGCACGTATTCGCGCTGTTTGTCGTTGAGCCCCGATATGACGTATTCGTCGAACTGGAGCGGGGGGCACTTGGCGCGGAAAGCGGCGCGCCGTTTGGCGAAATAGGACGAGTCGCGTCGTTCGGAGATCTGTTCGAGCAGGGCGGGCATGAGCTCCATGGTGTCGTCGTATCCCATCTGGATGATGGCGACGGCGGCATCGAATTCGAGCATGCCGACGGGCACGGCCCGTCGGATCATGAGGCTACGGCCCTCGGGCAGCGAGTAGTCCGAGTCGTGCATCGAGAGGACGAGTGCCTGCTCCATGAGGTCGTTGTTCTCGCTGGGCGGGGTATTTCCCTTGGTGCAGACGGAGCCGATGATGAATCCGGGTCTGAAGCATTCGTCCATGGGTCTCCAGGGGAAGTTGTCGTAGATTCCGCCGTCATAGAGGATCATGGAGTCGATCTTCATGGGTTTGAATACGAGCGGGATGGACATCGACGAGCGCACGGCCTCGCCCAGATCTCCGTCGCGCATGACGACGCCTTCGCGAGCGTTGAGGTCGCTGGCGACGCAGAGGAACGGGACCATGAGGTTGTCGAAGTCCCCGCCGGCGGCGGCGGTAGCCGGAGCGAGGAGTTCGAGGAGCGCCATGTCGATCGGAGTGGACGAAAGGAGGTTTTTGGGGACCTGGAGGCGTTTACCCTCGGCCTGGTCGAAGTTTACCCTCAGGTTGAGGAACGAGGGGATGCGTCCGATCTGCCGGTAGTAGGGCATGCAGAGCGGGTCGATACGTCCCGAGACCCACTCCTTGACGACGCCCGAAGCGACGATCTGTTTGAGTTCGTCGGGCGAGTACCCGGCAGCATAGAGCGCAGCGACGATCGAACCCATGGATGTTCCGGCGACGTAGTCGATCGGTATTCCGTTCTCCTCGAGCGCCTCGAGCACGCCGATATGGTAGAGCCCCTTTGCGCCTCCGCCGCTCATCACGACGCCGACGGACTGTGCACGGAGCCCCTGCAGCCCCAAAGTGGCCCCCAGGAGAAGAAAAGCGAGGAGTCTGCGCAGCATATATGTAAATTTTTTATAACTTTGCGTGTTAAAAGCGCCCATAAAAGTAGGTAAAAAGTACAAACATTCAAAATATGATCGACAAAATCAACGAACTCCTTCGCCAAGTAGAAGAGTTCAAACCGAAGGCAGCCTCCGAAGTGGAGGAGTTCCGCATCCGCATCCTCGGCAAGAAGGGGGCTCTGAACCACCTGATGGAGGAGTTCAAGAGCGTGGCTCCGGAGCTGAAACGCGAACTGGGTCAGCAGCTCAACAAACTGAAGACGACGGCCACCGAACGCATCAACACGCTGCGCGAGGAGCTGAGCGCCACGGCGGCAGCCGAGGCGTCGCACGTCGAGGACATGACACGTCCGGGTTCGGCCTCGGAGCTGGGTTCGCGCCACCCGATCTCGCTGGTTCGCAACCAGATCGTCGAGGTCTTCACGCGCCTGGGCTACACGGTGGCCGAGGGTCCCGAGATCGAGGACGACTGGCACGTCTTCTCGGCGCTGAACTTCCCGCCCGAGCACCCGGCACGCGACATGCAGGACACGTTCTTCATCGAGAAGAATCCGGACATTCTGCTTCGCACGCACACGTCGTCGATCCAGGTACGTACGATGGAGCGCCAGAAACCGCCGATCCGCGTGATCTGCCCGGGCCGCGTCTTCCGCAACGAGGCGATCTCGTACCGTGCGCACTGCATCTTCCACCAGATCGAGGGTCTCTACATCGACGAGGGGGTTTCGTTTGCCGACCTGAAGCAGTCGCTGCTCTACTTCGCCAAGGAGCTCTTCGGCGAGCAGGCCCGCATCCGCATGCGTCCGTCGTACTTTCCGTTCACGGAGCCGTCGGCCGAGGTGGACGTATCGTGCAACCTGTGCGGCGGCAAGGGATGCAACGTCTGCAAGGGCACGGGCTGGCTCGAGATCATGGGCTGCGGCATGGTCGATCCGAACGTGCTCCGTTCGTGCAACATCGACCCGGAGAAGTATTCGGGCTTCGCCTTCGGTATGGGCGTTGAGCGCATCGCGATGCTGAAGTACGGCGTGAAGGACCTCCGCCTCTACTTCGAGAACGACGTGCGCTTCCTGCACCAGTTCGACTCGGCACTCTGAGTCGGGTCAACCCCTTATCCCCACACCTCACGAGCGAGATGAAGAAACGTCCGGTGTCGCTACTGCTGCTGAGTCTGCTCTTCTGCACGGCCTTTGCCGGAGGCAGGAGGGGGGCCGGGGCGTCGTGCCCGTCGGTGGCCGACACGGTTCCGGATTCGGTGCGGAGCCTCTATTACTACACGGAGGGTCTCAAGCAGCGTCAGATCAAGGGCGACACCGTGGGAGCGGCAGCCTCGTTCCGCGCCGCAATCGGCCACGACACGACCTACGCGCCGGCCTACTACGAGCTGGCCGCGACGTGGGGCGAGAGCGCCCCGCAACGGCTCGACGAGGTGATCCGCCTTTCGGGCACGGCGAGCCGTCTCGACACCACGAACAAGTGGTACCTCCAACTCTACGGACAATCGCTCGTACTGGGCAGCCGCTACGACCGTGCGACGGAGGTCTACCGTCGCCTGACGCGGCTCGATCCGCGCAATGCGGACCACTACCGGCTGCTTGCGGCACTCTACGAGCAGCTGCAGCGCCCCACGGAGGCCCTTGCGGTGCTCGACACGGCGACCGTACGCTTCGGCCGCCTCGCGCCGCTGGAGGCGATGAAACAGCGGCTGCTGCTCGCCACCGGACAGTACGAGCGCGCGACCCGGGAGGCCGAAGCACTTGTTGCGGCCGAACCCTACGAGGCGTCCCACCGCCTGGCGCTGGGCCAGATCTACGAACGCACGGGGCGCGACTCCATGGCCCAGGCGACCTACAGCCGGGCGGTAGCGCTGGCCCCGGGCGACCTGACGACGCTGGCGGTGGTGGGCGACTACTACAACCGCAAGCGCAACTACCGGGCCTTTCTGAGCATCACGCGCCGCCTGTTCGAATCGGACGCCCTCTCGGTCGAGGGAAAGGTTTCGCAATTCGAACGGCTGACGTCGGACGTGCGTTTCTACCGCGAATACTACCTTCAGATCAATGAGCTGGCCGAACTTCTGGCCCTGAAGTACCCGCAGGATCCGTCGGTAGCGGACCTCTACGGGCAACACCTGATCGCCTCGGGCGAACTGGACAAGGCGCTGTCCCTCTACAAGGCACACACGAGCGACCGTCCGGCGGTGAAGCGCTACTTCACGATGGTGATCGACATCGAGAGCTACAAACAGCGCCCCGATTCGGCCGAACGGTACGTGCAGGAGGCGCAGCGCCTCTTCCCGGATGATGCGGAGTTCCGCATCGCGCGGGGCCACCTCCACGCCTATGCCAAACGCTACAACGAGGCGGTCAAGAGCTACCGAGCCTCCCTTCCCTACGCGACGACCGATTCGCTGCGTGGCGTGATCTGGGGCTACATCGGCGACAGCTACTACGGCGCCGGCGAGACGCGCCGCTGCTACAAGGCCTACGACCGTTCGCTCCGCTACTGGCTCGAGAACGCAATGGTACTCAACAACTACGCCTACTTCCTCGCGGAGGAGGGTCGTCGTCTGGGCGAGGCGCTCGACCTGTCGGGACGCGCCGTGGCCCTCGAGGGGAACAATCCGACCTACCTGGACACGTACGGCTGGGTGCTCTACAAACTGGGTCGCATCGAGGAGGCGAAGAAGACGATGCAGCTGGCCATCTCGCTCGACGGCGGACGGAGTGCCGATCTTCAGCTTCACTACGGCGACATCCTCGCGGCATCGGGCGAACGCTTCATGGCCGAGGTCTACTGGCGCAAGGCACTGGAGAACGGCTACGAGGATCCGGAAGCGATATCGCAGCGGTTCGAACGCCTCCAGGCGGAATCGCCGAATGCCAAGGAACGCAATACCCCCCGCAAATGAGACGCCGTACGTATATTTCCATGCTGCTCGTCGCAGTCGCGTGCGTGACGCTTGCGCAGCCCGTCCGGAGCCAGAACAGCTCCCAGATCGAGGCTCAGAAGCAGGTCATCGCACGTCTCGAAGCGCAGATCGCACGTCAGGAGCGCGAATTGTCGCGCCTGAAGCAGGGTCGCGCCCAAAGCGAGGAGCGTGTACGCCAGCTGGCCCGCCAGATCGACTCACGTAACCAGCTGCTCGAGGCGCAGGAGCGCCAGGCCGAACTGCTGGGCGTGCAACTCACGCGCACGAATGCAACGGCCGACAGCCTGAGCCAGGCACTCGAACGGAACCGCACGCTCTACGGCGCCATGGTTCGCGAGGCCTACCGCAACTACCGGCACGAGAACTACCTGACCTACCTATTTTCGGCGGAGGATTTTGCAGACATCGCGCGGAAGATAGCCAACCTGCGCGCCGTGTCCCAGATGCGTGCCGAGAAGCTGCGCACCATCGCACGTCTGAAGGAGGAGGTCACGACGGAGCAGGAGCTGCTCGACCGCCGCAAACGGGCCCTTGATTCGGTGACGTCGCAACTGCGGGCACAACGCACGAAACTCGAACAGGACGCCCGCCGGGCACGTTCGGAGGTTCAGCGGCTCACGAAACAGGAGAAACAACGCCTGCAACAGAAGATCGCCCAGGAGCAGCAGCTCGACGTGGCGATCGAGAGGCTTCGCAAGTTGTCGCGCGGCAACCGCGAGGGCGACTCGTTCTCGTCGAAGACGACGGGTCTGCGCCTGCCGGTAGCGTCGGGACGCGTGCGGCGCTACAAGGGAAACATGGCGGAGATCACGGGACCGAAGGGTGCCCGCGTGACGTCGATCTACGACGGCAAGGTGGTCGAGATCAAGCGCAACCGCATCACGAACAAATACGACGTCTACATTGCCCACGGCGAATACCTGACCTCGTACGCGAACCTTGGCACGGTGAGCGTGACGAAGGATCAGAAGGTATCCCGTAACCAGCAGATCGGCACGATCGGCTCGTCGGTGAACATCCAGACGATGGAGACGGAGTATAAGCTGGTCTTCGGCATCTACTCGCCGTCGCCCACGGAGAAGATGCAGGCGGAGAAGTGTTTTCGCAAATAGAGAGTGAAGCAAGGATCATGGCAGTAAGATACTATACGGATGGATGCAGCTACCGTCTTCCCGAGAAGCGGCGCACGAGCGCCTGGCTGTCGGAGGTCGCGCGGAGCGAGGGGTACACGCTGGGTGATGTAACCTACATATTCTGCTCGGCGGCACGTCTTCTGGAGATGAACCGCCAGTACCTCGGACACGACTACTACACGGATGTGATCACGTTCGACTACAGCGACCGGCGCAAAGCCCGATACATATCGGGCGACATCTTCATCGACGTAGAGACGGTTGCGGACAACGCGCGACTCTACGGATGCGAACGGCTCGAAGAGATGCGACGGGTAGTGGTCCACGGCGTGCTTCACCTCTGCGGACAGAACGACAAGACGCCGCGCACGAACGCACAGATGCACCGCAAGGAGGACAAATACCTGGCCTACTGGCATCGCACGGCATCGGAGGAACAGAAGGAGCAGTAGGGGCAGTAGGAGCCGCACATGAGGGATCGCCTCGCCCAGCGGCCGCTACCATGTGATTGACGACGTGCAGCCGCCAGGCAGTGGTCATAGGCCGCGGCATGCGTGCCTTCGGATTCGCTACCTCCGCACGAGGCCATCGGGTAGCGGAACGATGCGGGCCCCGTTTTTCATGCCGCCTCGTGCGAGCCAGTGCATCCGGAACCGGCATGGGCCCCGCCCCGCGAAGAGACGCCGCAACGAGGTGCACGGGACAGGTGCGCGGAACGTACGCAAGGCGCGAGGGCAGAATGGGTAAAAAGAGCCCCTTACACCTCCCTTCGCAGCCCGAACAATAAAACCCACACCCATCTGGTATTCATGCAAAATTTCGGGCTGTTTCGGGCCATTTCGGGCACACATCCATCCGGCTATCCGACCAAACGAAGCGGACGCAGCGGGCCAATGGCCAGATAATTCGCCACACACCTCTGCACGGAGCACGCATACGGAGCGAGACAGCAATACAACGCAACATACCATTATGAAGACACTCACATACGATATTATAGTCATCGGAGGCGGCCACGCGGGCTGCGAGGCTGCCGCGGCCGCAGCACGCCTGGGATCGCGGACGCTGCTGCTGACGATGGACATGGAGAAATTTGCGGCCATGTCGTGCAATCCGGCCGTAGGCGGTGTAGCTAAAGGGCAGATTGTCAGAGAGATAGATGCGCTTGGAGGTCAAATGGGGCGGATTACGGACCTGACGTCGATCCAGTTTCGGATGCTGAACCGATCGAAAGGGGCCGCCATGTGGAGTCCGCGAGCGCAGTGCGACAAGCACCGTTTTACGGAGGAGTGGCGCCGCACGCTCGAGACGACGCCGAACCTCTACATCTGGCAGGACAGTGCCGTAGAGCTGCTTTTCGACACGCAGTCCCCCGGCGAGGACGGGGGAACCAGCACCCCGCAGCCCAGTACGCCCTCCACCACCAGCCGCGTCGACCAGCCGGGCCCAGCGTTCGCACCCGCCGAACCGGCGCCCTCAGAGCGCCTTCGGGTCTGCGGCGTTCGCACACGCATGGGCGTGACGTTCCGCTGCCGTGCCGTGGTGTTGACGAGCGGCACGTTTCTGGACGGAATGATGTACTGCGGACGGTCGCACGCCGAAGGGGGCCGTGCCGGCGACGCGGCGTCGCACGGACTGACCGCCTGTCTGCAGCGGTGCGGCTTCGAGACGGGGCGCATGAAGACCGGGACCCCGGCGCGACTCGATGCACGCACAATCCACTTCGAGCGGCTCGAACGGCAGGAAGGGGATCCCCATCCGGGCAAATTTTCCTATTCGAAGGCGACGCGAGCCCTACCGCTCGACGAACAGCTGCCGTGCTACATCGTCTACACGACGCCCGAAGTGCATGCCATACTGAAGGAGGGATTTGCCGATTCGCCGCTTTTCAACGGGACCATCCACGGCATTGGGCCACGCTACTGCCCGAGTATCGAGGATAAACTGCGCACGTTCGCAGGCAAGGATCAGCACCAGCTCTTTCTCGAACCCGAGGGTCGGACGACGAACGAATACTATCTGAACGGTTTTTCGTCGTCGCTGCCGTGGGAGATCCAGCTTGAGGCGCTGCACCGCATTGCCGGATTCGAGGATCTTCACATCTACCGTCCGGGCTACGCCATCGAATACGACTATTTTCCGCCAACACAACTGCACCACACGCTGGAGACGAAACGCGTATCGGGGCTCTATTTTGCCGGTCAGGTAAACGGCACGACGGGCTACGAAGAGGCCGCCGCACAGGGTCTGATGGCGGGCATCAATGCGCATCGCTCGCTGCGAGGGGAGGGGGCGTTTGTATTGCGACGCGACGAGGCCTACATCGGCGTCCTGATCGACGACCTGGTGACCAAAGGGGTCGACGAACCCTACCGCATGTTCACGTCACGAGCCGAGTACCGCATACTGCTGCGACAGGACAACGCCGACCTTCGGTTGACCCCGAAAGGGTACGAAATCGGGCTGATTTCGGAAGAGCGATACAAGGAATTCGAACAAAAAAAATCAGCCGTAGAATCGCTTGTAGCCTACACACACCGACAGAGCGTACGTACAGACGAAATTAACGGCTATCTGGAATCGATCGGTGAAGAGCCCTTACAGCAGGGACGTAAGCTCTACGACCTCATTGTACGCAATCGCGTGACGCTGCAAGGCCTGGCGGAGGCATTTCCGCGACTCGGCCGTTTCATCGCCGATCAGGGGATCGACGCCGAGGCGGTCGAGGAGGCCGAGATACAAATCAAGTACAAAGGCTACATTGAGCGCGAAAAATTCATTGCCGACAAACTTCATCGCCTCGAAAATATTGAAATTCCCGAAAATTTCGATTTTTCGCAACTTCAATCCCTCACCATCGAGGCCCGTCAAAAACTCTCGCGCATTCGGCCACACACCATTGGACAAGCCTCGCGTATTCCCGGGGTTTCACCGGCAGACGTAAGCGTTCTGCTGGTAAAATTCGGTCGCTGACACCCGCAACCCACTAACAAAAGGAGGGTGTTCCACGTGGAACATCCTCCTTTTGTTACCCCTCCCCAAAACACATACCACCCACCTTACACCAAGGGATGTTCCACGTGGAACACCCCCCCCAAAAAAAAAGAGCGGCCCGCCACATGGGCGGAGCCGCGTCCGAATTGACGTTTTGTAACGGATTACAATACGATGGTGCACCAGTTGTGCTTATCCTCGGCACGACCGTACTGAATGTCCTGCAGACGAGTGTAGAGCTCCATCGAGGTCTTACCCACCTTATCCATACCGTACTCGTAGATCTTGTCGGTCTGCATGTCGACGATCTTGCCGATAGGCGAGATCACGGCAGCCGTACCGCAAGCGCCGCACTCCTCGAACGACTCGAGCTCCTCGAGCGGGATTTGACGCTCCTCAACGGTAAGGCCCATGTCGGCAGCGATCTGACGCAAGCTCTTGTTCGTGATCGAGGGGAGGATCGAAGGCGACTTCGGCGTAACATAGGTATTGTTCTTGATGCCGAAGAAGTTGGCAGCGCCGCACTCCTCAATGTACTTGTGCTCCTTGGCGTCGAGGTAGAGGACGTTGCTGAAGCCGCGCTCGTGTGCGTGCTCGCCCGAGAGGATCGAAGCAGCGTAGTTACCACCGACCTTCACATCACCCGTACCACGCGGTGCGGCACGGTCCTGTTCACGATCAAGAGCAACGACGATGGGTTTGATACCCGATTTGAAGTAAGCGCCCACGGGCGAAGCGTAAACGATCAGGAGGGCATCCTTCGAAGGCTTCACGCCGAGTCCGGCCGTCGTACCGAACATCACGGGACGCAGATAGAGCGAAGCACCTGTACCGTAGGGAGGGATGAAGCGCTCGTTGCGCTTAACGACCTCGATGCAGGCGTTAACGATCATCTCCTCGGTGGGCATGGGGAGGCAGAGGCGCTCGGCCGACGAACGCAGACGGGCGGCATTGTCCTTCACACGGAAAAGACGCACCTTACCGTCGGCACCGCGGAAGGCCTTCAGACCCTCGAACAGCTCGAGGCCGTAGTGCAGACACGAAGCCGACATGTGCATCTTGATGTACTCGTCGTCGGTCACCTGCATTTCGCCCCACTGGCCGTTTTTGAATTCGTAACGTACGTTCCAGTCCGTCTTGAGGTAATCAAACCCCAGCGAACCCCAATCGATGTTTTCCATGGTTAATTAGTTTTTAATTTGGTTAGTATTCAGTTAACTCGAATATTCATCTTGAAAATGACCGTTCACTATCCTACGACCGCGCCATTCATCGTCCGGTCGTCGGGCTGGAGCAGACGGAGTTTACCGCCGGCATCCTGCGCCATGAGGATCATCCCCTTGGAGAGGGTGCCCTTCAACTCGCGGGGGGCGAGGTTGACGAGGACGAGGACCTGTTTACCGACCAGCTCCTCGGGTTTGTAATATTCGGCAATACCCGATACGATTTCGCGGCGATCGATGCCCGTGTCGACGGTCAGTTTGAGCAGTTTCTTGGTCTTGGCGACCTTCTCTGCGGCGAGGATCGTCGAAACACGGATATCCATGCGTCCGAAGTCATCGAATTGCACCGTATCTTTCTGACTCTCAATATTTTGAGCTGCTTCAGCCGCAGCATTGGCCGCCTTCGTGGCAGCAAGCTTGTCGAGCTGACGCTGGATGACGTCGTCCTCGATTTTCTCGAAGAGCAACTCGGGCTCGCCGATGCGGTGTCCGGCAGCGATGAGCTCCATGCTACCGAGCCGTTCCCAGTCGAACTTGTCGACGGCCAGCATGCGGAGGATCTTCTCGGCGGAGAAGGGCATGAAGGGCTCGATGGCAATGGCCGTATTGGCCGTAATCTGAAGTGCAACGTAGAGGATCGTCTTCACGCGCTCGGGGTCGCTCTTGATGAGCTTCCAGGGCTCCGTATCGGCCAAATACTTGTTACCGATACGCGCGACATTCATCGCATCCTTGAGCGCCTCGCGGAAATGGTAGTTCTCTATGTTCGACTCGAGCGAGGCCTTCACGCCGGCCAGTTCGGCAATGGTCTGACGGTCGTAGTCGTTCAACTCGCCGCACGTCGGGACGACGCCGTCGTAATACTTCTTCGTGAGGACCAGCGCGCGGTTTACGAAGTTACCCAGCACGGCCACCAACTCGTTGTTGTTGCGTGCCTGGAAGTCCTTCCAGGTGAAGTCGTTGTCCTTCGTCTCGGGGGCATTGGCACAGAGCACGTAACGCAGCACATCCTCCTTTCCGGGGAAGTCGTCGAGGTACTCGTGGAGCCACACGGCCCAATTGCGCGACGTAGAGATCTTGTCGCCCTCGAGGTTGAGGAATTCGTTGGCGGGGACGTTTTCGGGCAAAATAAAGCCTCCGTGCGCCTTGAGCATCGAGGGGAAGACGATGCAGTGGAAAACGATGTTGTCCTTGCCGATGAAGTGGACGAGCTTCGTGTCGTCCGACTTCCAGTACTTCTCCCAGTCGGGCGTGAGGTCCTTCGTGGCGGAGATGTACCCGATCGGGGCGTCGAACCAAACGTAGAGGACCTTTCCCTCGGCGCCCTCCACGGGCACGGGGATACCCCAGTCGAGGTCGCGGCTGACGGCACGGGGCTGCAGGCCGCCGTCCAACCAGCTCTTGCACTGACCGTAAACGTTTGACTTCCACTCCTTGTGGCCGTCGAGGATCCACTCGCGGAGGAATTGTTCATACTGATCCAGAGGCAGATACCAGTGTTTCGTCTCGCGCTTCACGGGTACCGAACCCGAAACGGCGCTGTGGGGCTCGATCAGTTCGTCGGGCGAAAGGGTCGACCCGCACTTCTCGCACTGGTCGCCATAGGCGCGGTCGTTACCGCACTTGGGGCAGGTACCGACGATATAACGGTCGGCGAGGAAGGTATGCGCCTCCTCGTCGTAGTACTGCATGGAGGTCTTCTCGATGAACTTACCGTCGTCATAGAGTTTTCTGAAGAACTCCGAGGCGGTCCTGGCATGGGTCGGCGACGAGGTTCGCGAATAGATGTCGAACGACATGCCGAGACGCTCGAACGACTCCTTGATGAGCGTATGATAGCGGTCGACGATCGCCTGGGGCGAAACGCCTTCGCGGCGGGCCTTGATGGTGATGGGCACGCCGTGTTCGTCGCTGCCGCAGACAGAGATGACGTCACGTCCGCGCAGACGCAGATAGCGGGTATAGATATCGGAAGGGATGTAGACTCCGGCCAGGTGACCGATATGCACGGGACCGTTGGCATAGGGGAGTGCCGAAGTAACGAGATAGCGTTTGAACTCTTTCGCCATATTACAGTATCAGATCAGAGTACGAATGATAAATCCTGTCAAAATTACTAATTTTTGTGATAAATCAAAAGTTGGCCACGATATTTCGCACGGAGACTGTGAGAAAACGGGAGAACGCCGCACCGCAACGGGCGCACTGGGGGCCACACAAAACGACTCCACCGCATCAGCGGTGGAGTCGACCGATCGGAGTATGCGGAGCAGTCGGAAGGGGATCCGAAAGGCCGCCGGAGGGTATTACTCCCAGACGATGAAGTTGGCGTAACCACGCTGGGTGGCAATACGATGCGTCTTGAAGAGTTCGCGTAATCCGCTGTCGTACTCGACAACGACGGCAACGGCCGTAGCATAATTCGACGGACCATTCTCACGGGCCTCGACGTTGACGATAGCCGGAGCGGTATTTTCCACCCCTATTTCAACGCACTCAGCCAAGATGGCTGCGTCATCGAGTGCCTCCCAGTTGGTCAACAGGTCCGAATAGACCCAATAGCGCACCACGCTGGGGTCAAGGGCCGTGATCTCATAGCCGACCACATCCCACGGATAGCTCTCGCGCTCGTAGGACATCCACCCGTAAATCGTGCCGTCAGACGGACGGTCCATGAAGTCGTAGAGCACCTCACCGACGGTGAAAGGCTGTCCGACAAGACGGGCCGTACTGGGGGTATCGGGATCGATGTTGACACCGAGCAGGTTGCTGCCGCCGAGCGAAATGCTCTGGCGATACATGGGCACACCCTTCGTATCCTCGATGGTGTAGATCGTATAGACAGCCTTGTCGGTCGTGAGCGTGAGAGTGAAACCACCCGTATTCCAATAGGTACCGCGACTCATGGTTCCACCGACGATATAGAGTTCGTGCGCTTCGGCGAAACCGAGTTTGACGGGTTCTCTCAAGGTGACGGTAGCCTCGGTCAGAGCGGGAGTGAAGGTATTGTTGCCGCTGGCGTTGTTGAAGAGCATCTCACCGCCGAAATAGACCCCATCACCCATGGTAAGGGTCAGCGACTGAAGCATCTCGTCCTGCGCATCGGTATTCCAGTTCGACACACTGAATTTCCAGGTAGCCAGGCTCTTTGCATTCATCGGCACGTCGATCGGCACGTTGGGTTCACCGACCGTAACGGTGTAATCATACGCGGTATTGCCGCACATCGTGAACTGGTGAGCCGCGGGGATACCGGGATGGAGCTGCGTCTGCGCAAAGGCCACGGGGACACGTACCGTACCGGCTACGATCTGCGGATCGCCCGAATCGCCTTCGGGAGTAAGGATCGCCTCATCCGAATAGGGGAAATAGCAGATGATCTCGGTTCCGGCCGGAGCGACAACGGGCTCCGTGACGAAATAGACGCTGCCCTCTTCGAGGAGGTAATCAGCCGGGATGTTTTGCCCGTTGATGAAGACACCCATGCGGTCGTCCTCGGCGAATTCGGGTTCGGTCGAATAGAAGAAGAGGGGCGACCCGTCGGCATAGAACGTCGGTTTGAGCTTCAGGGCGACGGGTTCGGGTTCGGACTTGGTTTCGAACTTGAGGGCAGGCATGTCGAGGATGTCACCGGGCAGGAGCACGGGTTTTTCGACACCGCCGACCGGCTGTTTGACCACAAACGGATCACGGGCCTCGGTGACCATCACCTCCTGCTGATCCGAAGTCAGCGTGACGGTGAATCCGTCGGGATAACAGGCCGGAGCGACCACGACGTAGATGGGCGTCGGCTGCTCGGGATCGACCGAGAGCTCGATCGGCCCCTGAAGGTCAACGGCCTTCGTACCGGCCTGTGCGGGCACGACGGCAAAAGCCCCCTGGCCCTCGATCAGGGCGTAGTCGACCACCGGATCGGCATACGTATCGTAGAGGATTTCGTCGATCTTCAAGAGGTTTTCCCCGGCGATGCTGCACTCGGCGGCGGCCTCATCGGCGGCCGTAGGCACGGCCTCGATCCGTACGTCGGTCAAGACGGTGGGCTGGTCGGCATAAACATTGAGCCGTATGGCCGCGGCCATGGGCTTGAAGAGGATCTCCTCATCGCCCTGCTTCCAGAAAGCGGCCATGGGCATGGCCTTCTGTGCGAAGCTGCCGGCCACATACTCCTGCACCTCGGGCACGGCGGCACCGAGGAGCGTTCGGTCGGATTCGATACGGCAGAGAGCCGACTCGTAGGGATATACGGCCGCGAAATAGTCTGCATCGGCCACATACGCCGGCGGGAGCTCGCCAACGAACGAAGCCTTGAGACCGCCGACACCGTTGGCCAGGGTATACTCGGCGAGAGCATCTCCCTCGTCACAGACAACTGCAATGCGGTCATCGGCACTCCACATGGCATAGAGTGCCCCGTCGCTATCGGTCAACTGGGTACGCGACGCGGGTTCATTGACCGAGGCGATGGAGGTCACCAGGGTATATTTACCGGTGACCGGGACGGGCGACAAGGCATCGACCTCCTCGACATCCTGTGAACAGGCGACGAAGGCGGACAAAGCCGTGGCCGACACGAGATACAACCACAAACGTTTCATACGCATCAAGATTTTAGACGTTAATAATTCCATTGTCCGGGTTGGTTGTCGAAAGGCGAAGAACCGCCTTCGGGCAGATCGGACATGGCATAACCGGCTTCGCACAGAAACCGCACCTCCGTCACAGCAGGAGCCACGTAAGCATCCTTTTTGTAGAAAGACTCCATAGCAAAAAAATTTACAAGATTAACCCTTTGAGACGTTTTTGCATATCAAATATAGGTCAAAAATTAACATTTTATACACAAATATTTATATTTAATAAATAATATTATAATATACGGCTTAATTAACCCCAAATTCATACATTTGTATGATCCAACCGCGACAAGTTGTCTTACTCCCCGCCTCCGCCACCCAGGGGCACTACGGCTCCCGGGTGCCCTCCCCCTTCTTTTCTCCGCCCGCGCCGCAAAGGGGCAGCCCGCTCCACAAACGAACAGCCCGCACGGGAGGGAAGGGAGAAAAAACACGAAATCCGGCCCTCCGTGTTCACACACGGGGGCCGGATTTTCGCTTGTACGATCGGCGCTACGCTATTCTTTCACACGTCACACATCCTGCCACACGCAGCACCGATCCGCCTCTGCACACGCTATCGGCGAGCGGCACGCGGGGCCTTCTTCTGCACGATATCCATCTCATCGAGCAACCATCCAGCGCCGGCATACTTGTCGATGATGAAGAGGACGTAACGCGCGTCGACAGCGATCGTACGCTGCAGTTCGGGCTCGAAGGCGACGTCACCCGACATGGCCTCCCAGTTTCCGTCGAAGGCCAGACCGATCAGTTCGCCGCGTGCATTCATCACGGGCGAACCGGAGTTACCGCCCGTAATGTCGCAGTTGATGAGGAAAGCGAGGGGCATCTCGCCGTTACGGTTGGCATAACGGCCGAAATCGCGGGCCTCGTAGAGCTCCTTGAGACGCTCGGGAACGACGAATTCGGGGTTTTCGGGATTCTCCTTCTCCATGACGCCCTTGAGCGTGGTGTAGTACTTGTAGGTCACACCGTCCTGGGGATCGTATGGCAGCACCTGTCCGTAGGTCAGACGCAGCGTGAAGTTGGCATCGGGATACCACGCCTTGTCGGGCTGCATGCGCATCAGGCCGGCGATGTAGAGACGGTGTCCCTCGGCATACTTCTGCTGAGCGGGTTTAGCCTTTTCGGCGAGCTCCATATACTTTGCCATCACCGACTTGGCCATCGGCACGACGGGATCGGCCTGCACCTTCTCGGCCGAGAAGTTCTCGATAAGCTCCATGCACTTCTGCTCCGAAGCGAAGATCGAGTTGTCGTAGAGGTAATCGACATAGGCGTCGATATCGCCGTTGAACTGCTTGTCGATGATCTCGGTGTAGAAATCGGGCAGATCGGTCATGTGCTCGCGCGCGATGGTCAGCATGCGTTTGGCCACCTTACGGTCTGTGGGGGCGTTGTAGTCCTTGTACCAGTTGGCCATCACCTCCTTCATCTTCTCGACGTCGTTGATCTCGGTCACCTTGAGGAAGGTGTTTGCGGGGCGGATCACCTCCACGGCGGTGAAGAAGGCCTCCGAGAGGTACTGCATGTCGCCGTTGATCGGGGTGAGCTGAGCGATGGCCTCACGGATCATGGGCAGCGCCTCCATGAACTTCTCCTCGGGGAGGGAATTTCGGTCGGCCCAGGCCTGGAAGGCCTCCTCCTGAGCCTGTTTTTTACCCTTTACGTCGAGTTTCTTGATACCGCGCGACATGCCGATCGAGTTTTTCCAGTAGTTCGACGACACGGCGTATTTCGAGGCATACTGGATGCGCACCTTGTCGCTGGCGCTCATGTCCTCCTTGAGCAGACGCTGGCGCTCGCCGCGGATGAAGATTCGGTTGGGGTTGTCGACCTCGAGCATCTTGTCGATCTCATACGAGGTCATGTACCGCTCGGTCGAACCGGGGAAACCCATGATCATGGCGAAATCGCCCTCGTCGAAACCGTCGAGCGAGATCTTCAGGTGGTTCGGGGTCTGATAGGGGACGTTATCGGGCGAGTATGCAGCGGGTTTGTTCTCCTTGTTGGCATAGACGCGGAAGATCGAGAAGTCGCCCGTGTGGCGGGGCCACATCCAGTTGTCGGTCTCGCCGCCGAACTTGCCGATCGACGAGGGGGGAGTTCCGACCAGACGCACGTCGGTGAAGGTCTCGATGACAAAGGCGAAGTACTGGTTTCCGCCGAAGAAGTCCTTGATCTGAATCTCCATGCCGGGATGCTCCTTCTGGAGTTTTTCGGCGAGAGCCTTGGTGTTTTCGGCGATGATGCGGCTGCGCTCCTGCTCCGATGCGATGCTGGGGACATTACCGGTGAGATCGGCCGTGGCGTCGATGATCTGACGGATGAAGCGCACCTCGAGTCCCGGAGCGGGGAGCTCCTCCTGATTGGACTGGGCCCAGAAGCCATACTTCAGGTAGTCGTGATCGACCGACGAGAGGGCCTGAATCGAGCCGTAACCGCAGTGGTGGTTGGTGAAGACGAGTCCCTGGTCCGAGACGATTTCGCCCGTACAACCGTTACCGAAGATGACGATGGCATCCTTCAGCGCGGCCTGGTTGAGGCTGTAGATCTCCTCGGCGGAGAGTTTGCAGCCCTTCTCCTTCATCTGCTTGATGTTCATCTTCTGCAGGTAGGGCAGCAGCCACATACCCTCGTCGGCGAAGGCCGAGAGCGACAGCGCCGCCGCCGCGATCACTAAAAAGAGTTTTTTCATACTGTTTTTTGAGAAGTTTGTTTAAATAGTAAAAGATTGATTGATGCTTCCGTATTCATCGGGTTCGGCTCCGGTTGCTACCGGTCGATCCGCCCGTTGATCATGTTTCGGATCGAGCGTTCGGCACGCCGGCGCGTCTCCTCGTCGATCACCACCTCGGGTTCGAGCCGTTCGAGGCATCGGGCGATGTTCTCGAGGGTGACCATCTTCATGTACCGGCAGTCGTTGCATCCGCACGTGGAGTCGATCGGCGGGGCCGGGATGAAGCTCTTGTGGGGATACCGTCGCTTCATCTCGGCGAGGATGCCGGGCTCGGTGACGACGATGAACTCCAGAGCGGGGTCCTGGCCGCAGAAGTTGAGGATGGCGGCCGTCGATCCGACGAAGTCGGCCACGGCAATGACCGGGGCCTTGCACTCGGGATGGGCCACCACCCTGGCCTGGGGATGCAGGCGCTTGAGTTCGAGGATCTTCTCGAGCGAGAACTCCTCGTGCACGTGGCAGGCACCGTCCCAGATGACCATGTTGTCGCGTCCGGTGAGTTTCTGGATGTAGGATCCGAGGTTGCGGTCCGGGGCGAAGATAATGGGCTGCTCGCGGGGGATCGACTCGACGACCTGGAGGGCGTTTGAGGAGGTGCAGCAGATGTCCGTCAGGGCCTTGACGCCGACGGTCGTATTGACGTACGAGACGACCGTATGGCCCGGATATTTAGCCTTGAAGGCTTCGAAATCGCGGGCGTCGCACGATTCGGCGAGCGAGCAACCGGCCTCGGGGCAGGGGATGAGCACCCTCTTGTCGGGGCAGAGGACCTTGGCGGTCTCGGCCATGAAGTGCACGCCGGCGAAGAGGATGACCTCGGCGTCGACGGACTGCGCCTGGACGGAGAGGGCGAGCGAGTCGCCGAGGAAGTCGGCGACGGCCTGCACGTCGGGGGTCGTATAGTAGTGAGCGAGGATGACGGCCTTGCGGCTGCGCTTGAGTTCGGCGATTTGCCGGACGAGATCGTTTCGGTTTTCAGCCATCTCTTTTTCTTTTTTATTCCTTTTTAAAATTTAAATAAGAAAATAAGAATAAAAATAAAGGGTGTTCATACTGTGCATAACTTCACCCGTCGCGGAGTTATCGACAACCGCATGGATTTCTGTTCTTATTTTCACGCCTCGTTGTTTTTTGGGATCAATGAGTTGGCGGTTTTATGAACAAATGTTCCTTTTCGTTTTCAACATTTCGACACTCCCGAATTATGAACATCTGCCCGGTTGTTGCTGTTTGTTTCGCCGGCAGTAACTTGTGAAAACTTTTTTTGGATATCCGGAAAAGTTGGTCATACACTCGGGGAGTTGGTTTTTGCAAATTTTCGGGTCTCGATTTTTCACGACTTGTCGACGGTTTTTTACCGGGTTTTGAACAGGCTAAAGTTGGTTTTTCATCACCTTATCGACAATCTTTTGGGCGACGTCCCGGTAGTAGGGTTCGACCATAGGGTCGCACGTTGCGGCGGGGCTGCCCGCATCGCTTCCCTCCATAATCGACTGAACGATCGGAATTTCGCCCAGAAAATCGACGCCGTTCTCCTCGGCGAACCGGCGTGCACCGCCCCGTCCGAAGAGGTAGTATCGGTTCTGCGGCAGTTCGGCGGGGGTGAACCAGGCCATGTTTTCGACAATGCCGGCCACGGGGATCTTCACCTGCGGGTTGCGGAAGAGCTCCACGCCGCGGCGTACGTCGGCCACGGCGACCTGCTGCGGCGTCGAGACGATGACGGCGCTGTCGATCTTCAGTTCGTTAATAATAGATAGGTGTATGTCGCCCGTCCCGGGGGGGAGGTCCGTGAGCAGGACGTCGAGTTTACCCCACCGCGTCTGGTGGATGAGTTGCCGGAGGGCGTTGACGGCCATGGCGCCGCGCCAGAGCAGGGCGTCGTTGGGTTTGACGAAGAATCCGATCGACATGATCTTGATTCCCATCGACTCCGCCGGAACGATCTGGTCCATGTCGTCCTCGTGTACGGCGGCGGGCAGGTAGTCCTCCACACCGAAGAGCTTCGGCTGCGAGGGGCCGTAGATGTCGGCGTCGAGTATGCCGACGCGGTATCCCAGGTTTCGGAGGGCGATGGCGAGGTTGGCCGTGACGGTCGACTTGCCGACGCCGCCCTTGCCCGAAGCGACGGCCACCACGTGACCGATCTGGCCGGTCGTTGATTTCTGTTCGGCCTCGACCTTGCGGGGGGTACCCTCGTGCACGTCGACCTCGACGGTGCACTGCGGGAAGGCTTCGGCGATCGCCTCCTGAGCCTGTTTTCTGAGTTTCGGGGCGAAGGGGTCACGCGCCTTGGCGAAGCGGAGCGTGACGACGATTCGCTCCGCCGAGGCCTCGATGCGCTCGACCATACCGCCCGAGAGCAGATCGTGTCCCTTTTCGGGGTGTATGATGGCGGAGAGCAGTTCTCTGATTTTTTTCTCCATAGGACAAAAATAGTTTTTATGGACAAATATAGTGTTAATTTCCGATTTATGACAGGAAGAGGCAAAAAAGTTTATCGAAAAACGATAAATTTTATTTGTTTCTCAGGAAAACTTCCTATATTTGCGTGACACGCCGTGCGGAAACGCCGCGGCTTTCAGGCTTTGTTGAAACTTCAAAACCGCTAATTCATGAAATTCTGGAAAGCATTTCTTGCCTCGCTGCTGGCTGTCGTCGTGGGCAGCCTGCTGACCTTCTTCTTCTGGTTTTTCCTCCTCGTCGGGCTGCTCGGCGCGTTCGAGAAGCGTGCGCCGGTCGTTGGGCCGCAGTCGATTCTGAAGATCGACTTTTCGGACCTGGTGGTCGATTCGCCGACGGGAGATCCGCTGGCGCAGATCGACCTCAACAACTTCGAGACCGTGCGGCGCGTGCCGCTGATGCAGGCCCTACGGGCGATTGCGGCCGCCGAGAGCGATCCGCGCATCGAGGGGATCTACCTCCGGATGAACGGCCGCGGCGGGGTCGAGGGGACGGCTCTTTTGGAGGAGCTGCGTTCGGCGCTGCTCGACTTCAAGCGCAACAGCGGCAAGTTCGTCCTCGCCTACAACGAGACCTATAGCCAAGGGTCGTACTACCTGGCCACGGCCGCCGACCGCATCTACCTTCAGCCCGAGGGGGCGATGGACTGGCGCGGACTGGCGATGAACGTGATGTTCTACAAGGGGCTGCTCGACAAACTGGATCTCAAGGCCGAGGTCTTCCGTCCGACGGTCTGCAAGTACAAGAGTGCCGTCGAGCCCTACATTCTGAGCGGGATGTCCGAGGCCAACCGCCTGCAGATGCAGGCCGTGGCCGATTCGATGTGGGAGACGATCCTCGAGGCGGTGAGCACGACGCGCAACATTCCGGTCGACCGGCTCAATGCGCTGGCCGACGAGTTGGCCGTAGTCCTTCCGGAGGATGCACTTCGCTACGGTTTTGTCGACGGGCTGATCTACGAGGACCAGATGTCGGATGTCTTTGCCGAGATGGGCTATGCGTTGTCCGCCTCGCCGACATACGTCACGCTCGGGGAGTACGCCGCGACGATCGGTCCCGACATGAAAAACTACGCTGCGCCGCAGGTGGCGGTCGTCTATGCCGACGGAGCGATCGTCGACGGCGAGGGGACCTACGGCCAGGTCTACGGCAATTCGCTGGCCCAGCTGCTGGCCGACGTGCGGGCCAACAGCCGCGTGAAGGCGGTCGTGTTGCGTGTGAACTCGCCGGGCGGCAGCGCCCTGGCCTCGGACGTGATCTGGCGTGAGATGGAGCTGCTGCGTGCCGAGAAGCCGGTGATCGTATCGATGGGTTCGTATGCCGCCAGCGGCGGATACTACATCTCGTGTCCGGCCGATGCGATTGTGGCCGACCGCATGACGCTCACGGGGTCGATCGGCGTCTACGGCATGTACCTCAACACGGTCGACGCGCTGAAGAACAAGCTGGGCATCACGATCGACGGCGTGAAGACGAACCGTTCGGCCGACATGGGGATGACGGGGCGTCTGACACCGGCCGAACGTACGTCGGTCATGCGCGGTGTGGACAAGGTCTATGCGACCTTCACGCAGCACGTGGCCGAGGGGCGCAATCTGCCGCTCGAACGCGTGCTTGACATTGCCGGCGGGCGAGTCTGGACGGGTTCCGACGCCCTGGGCATCGGATTGATTGACAGCTACGGCGGTCTGCGCGAGGCGATTGCCATCGCGGCCGACAAGGCCGAGTTGGGGTCGGCCGATTTCCGTGTGGTCGAGGTGCTGGGTGAGCCGGATCCCTTCATGGCCCTCTTCTCGTCGCTCTTCACCGAGGTGAAGGCCCACATCGAGGCTTCGGAACTGGGCGTGATGATGCGCGAATACCGCAAGGTGCAGGAGGCGTTCGGCCAGACGGGCATCGTGATGTACGAGCCGCGCACGGTGCGCCTCGACTGAGGCGTGCGCCCCTCCTACCCTGCGCCGCGGCCCGTGCCGCCCGCAGCGGCGGCGCCGGGCCGATAAGCAGATAGCTGATACGTATTACGAAATGAGTACGCTTGCGGCGTCTCCCGTTACACAACGAACGGGGGACGCCGTTACGTTTTGTCACCCCCCCTCCGGCATCTTGTGCCGCCGCAATCCCCCGTTCTCCCCGTCCCCCGCCTGCGTGCGGAGAGGTGAAAAAGGGCTGATTCGTTTGGGGATTGGCGGGCGGATGCTTATCTTTGTGCCTATGGCAGTAATCAGATTGACCAAAGAATTCAGCTTCGAGGCGGCTCACGCCCTCGAGGGCTACGACGGTGCCTGCCGCGAGATCCACGGCCATTCGTACCGTCTCTACGTCACGGTGAAGGGGTGCCCTTCGACGCGTCCCGACGACCCGAAATACGGCATGGTGATGGACTTCGGCGTGCTCAAGCGCATCGTCCACGAGGAGATCGTCTCACGCCTGGACCATGCGCTCGTGCTGCGCCGCACCGAGGCGTCGGAGCCGCTGCTCGCGACGCTCCGCACGCGTTTCGGCAACGTGGTGACGACACCCTACCAGCCCACGTGCGAGAACATGCTGGCCGACTTTGCGGCACGCATCGCGCCGCGTCTGCCCGAGGGGGTGCGGCTCCATTCGCTGCGTCTCTTCGAGACGGCCACGTCGTGCGCCGAGTGGTGTGCCGAGGATAACGAACTGTAGCGACTCAACGCCCATGCAATCCGACAAGAAAACGCTCTTTCTGGTCGATGCCTATGCATTGATCTTCAAGTACTATTACGCCTTCATGGGGCGTCCGATGCGCAACCGCGCGGGGATGAACACCTCGGTGGTCTTCGGCTTCACGAAGTTTCTGCGCGACATCCAGAAGCGCGAGCGTCCCGACCTGTTGGGCGTGGCGTTCGATCCGAAGGGCGGGTCGTTCCGCCGCGAGCTCTTCCCCGAGTACAAGGCCAACCGGGCCGAGACGCCCGAAGACATCCTCCTCTCGGTACCCTACGTCAAGCGGGTGCTCGAGGCGATGTGCATTCCGATCCTCGAGGTCGAGGGCTACGAGGCCGACGACGTGATCGGCACGCTGGCCCACAAGGGGGCCGAGGCCGGTTACGAGGTCTATATGGTGACACCCGACAAGGACTACGGCCAGCTGGTCGATGACCACTGCCGCATCTACAAGCAGAAGGGCGACGGCATCGAGATCGTCGACCGAGAGGCGATCCGCACGAAGTACGGCATCGACGATCCGACGCTCGTACGCGATATTCTGGCCATCTGGGGCGACGCTTCGGACAACATTCCGGGTGTCCCGGGCATCGGCGAGAAGGGGGCCTGCAAGCTGGTGCAGCAGTGGGGTCCGGTGGAGCAGATCCTCGACCACCTCGGCGAGATCGGCGGCAAACAGGGCGAGAAACTGGCCGCCTGGGGCGACCGGCTTCGCCTGGCGAAGGATCTGACGACGATCCGCCTCGATGTTCCGATCGAGTTCCGGCCCGAGGAGCTTACGGTCTGCGCGCCGCATATCGACGCCTTGCAGGCGCTCTTTGCCGAGCTGGAGTTTCGCATGTTTGCGGGCGATCTGGCCAACCTTGCACCGCCCGAGCCGCTGCCCGACGGACCGCGCCAGGCGGCTCAAACGCAACTGGCCGAGGTGGCCCGAGCCAAATCCGCCGCTGCCCGCAAGGCGGCCCTTACGGGCCAGGGCGACCTCTTCGCCGCGCCGGCAGCCTCCCCAGCCCCGATTCCTGCCCCGACGGACCCGGTGCTCCCGGTGGATCCGGCGGCAGATCCGACCGGCGTTTCATCGGCGGCGGCCACAGCCGACGCAACGGCGGCCGCCACCGCTGCGGCCGCTGTGAATACGGCTTCGGTTGCCGATTCCGCTCCGCATGGGGAGGGTTCTGCCGCCGATGCATCGATGGCTGCATCCGTTGCATCTGCCACGGCGGCGGCCGCCTCATCGGCCGATGAGGCTTTGCTGCAGCAGCCCGACGTGGCCTTCGCCACGGCCCTCACCACGCCCCACGACTACCGCCTGGTGGCCGATGCCGACGAACTGCGGCGCGTGGTGGCTGAGGTGGCAACCCATTCCGAATTCTGCTTCGACACCGAGACCACGGGCTTCGACCTCTTCAACGACCGCATCGTGGGGCTGTCACTCGCCGTCGAACCCTTCCGGGCGTGGTACATCCCCTTCACGCCCGAATGCACCGAAGCCTATGCTGCGATTCTGCGTCCGCTCTTTGCCGACGCCTCGATCGCCAAGATCGGCCAGAACATCAAGTTCGACCTGATGGTGCTGCGGCGCATCGGCATTGCGCTTGCCGGCCGCAGGTTCGACACCATGATCCTCCACTACCTGATCGACCCCGAGGGGCGCCACAACATGAACGCCTTGGCGATGCGTTACCTCAACTACCGTCCGATCGAGATCGAGACGCTGATCGGCCGCGGAGCGCGTCAGCTCACGATGGATATGGTTTCGCCCGAACGCGTGAAGGAGTACGCGGCCGAGGATGCCGACGTCACGCTGCGCCTCAAACAGGTGCTCTGGCCCGAGGTCGGACGCCTCGGCCTCGAGCACCTCTACACCGAGATCGAGGAGCCGATGATCGAGGTGCTGGCCGATATCGAGGAGGCGGGCGTGCGGATCGACACGGCGGCGCTGGCGGCCTATGCCGTCGAGCTGAACGGGCGCATGTCGGCACTCGAGGCGGAGATCCGGCGTCTGGCCGACGACCCGACGCTCAACATCAATTCGTCGCGTCAGCTGGGTGAACTGCTCTTCGCGCGGATGCGCATCGCCGAGAAGCCCAAGATGACCAAGACGAAGCAGTTCAGCACCGAGGAGGAGTACCTCCAGGGTTTTGCGCACAAACACCCGATCGTGGCGCTGATCCTCGAATACCGCGGCGTGAAGAAGCTGCTGTCGACCTACGTCGAGGCGCTTCCGCAGCTGGTCAATCCGGCGACGGGGCGCATCCACACCTCGTTCAACCAGGCCGTGACGGCCACCGGCCGCCTCTCGTCGACGAACCCCAACCTGCAGAACATTCCGGTGCGCGACGAGCTGGGGCGGCGCATCCGCGAGGCCTTCATCCCCTCGGACGACGAACACCTGCTGCTTTCGGCCGACTATTCGCAGGTCGAGCTGCGATTGATGGCCCACCTTTCGGGCGACGAGTCGCTCATTGCGGCCTTCGAACACGGCGAGGACATCCACGCGGCGACGGCGGCGCGCCTCTTCAACAAACCCCTTGCCGACGTGACTCCCGAGGAGCGCCGGCGGGCCAAGACGGCCAATTTCGGCATCATCTACGGCATCTCGGCCTTCGGACTGAGCCAGCGGCTCGACATTCCGCGCAAGGAGGCCCGGGAGATCATCGACGGCTACTTCGCCTCCTACCCGAAGGTGAAGGAGTACATGGACCACGTGGTCGAGCGGGCGCGCGAGGAGGGCTTCGTCTCGACGATCTTCGGCCGTCGGCGCTACCTGAACGACATCACGTCGCGCAACGCCGTGGCGCGCGGGTTGGCCGAACGCAACGCCGTGAATGCCCCGATCCAGGGTTCGGCGGCCGACATCATGAAGATCGCCATGATCCGCGTGCACCGGGCCTTTGCACGCGAGGGGATCCGTTCGCGGGTGATCCTCCAGGTGCACGACGAACTGGTCGTGGACATGCGCCGTGACGAACAGGAGCGCGTCATCGCCATCGTGCGCGAGGCGATGGAGTCGGCCGCGTCGCTGCGCGTACGTCTGGTGACCGACTGCGGCGTGGGTCGCAACTGGCTTGAGGCGCACTGAGTGCCGACGCCGGAAGGACGAAACGGAGCACGAAAAGGACTTCGTGCAGCGCTCCGTGCGGTGTGTGTGCCGCAGGAGGGGAACGGAATTTGAGACGATCCGGGCAAATTGCATCTCTAAAACACAAGCAAAGCTATGATCGCTAAAAAATTCCGTTATGCACTGCTTCTCGGCGTGCTGGCAGTCGTCGTGACGTCCTGCGAGAAGGAGCCGTCGCTCTCCTCGCTCGACGACGACTATCTGGTCTACACGGCCTCGGATCCGGCGGCCGATTTCTCACTCTACGAGACTTTCTATCTTCCCGACAGCATTCTGCTGATCGGTGCCGGGGATCGTACGACCTACTGGAGCGACCGCGATGCGCAGTCGCTCGTCTCGGCCGTGGCCGAAAACATGGAGCGGCGCAACTTCGTGCGGGTTGACGACCGCGCCGAGGCCGATCTGGGTCTTCAGCTCAGCTACGTCGAACAGGTCACCTACTTCGTCGGTTACGACCGTCCCTACTGGTGGTGGTACTACCCCTACTACTGGTCGCCGGGCTACTGGGGCGACTGGCTGGGATGGCACTACCCCTTCCCCGTCTATTATGGCTACACGGCCGGGTCGCTGCTGACCGAGCTGCTCGATCTCGGGAGCGAGACGGGCTTCACCAGCAAGCTGCCCGTCTTGTGGGACAGTTTCATCGCCGGGGTGGTCTCGCCGAACAAGCGTCTCGACCTGCAGCGCGCGCTGCGTGCCGTGGATCAGTCCTTCGAACAGTCGCCCGAACTGGCGCGATGAGGCGCCGTCACCACGGGGGGCCGTCCACCTGCACACTCACACTCACATTCACACACAGAAAGTCATGAAAACGTTTCGCATTCTGGCGGCGGTTCTGACCGTCGCGGCGCTGTCGGTGATCCGACCTGCGGAGGCGCAGATATTCCGCAAGATGTACCTCAATGTCGACTGGCAGTACAACATGCCGGTGGGGATGGATTTTGCCGACCGGTCGTCGGGCTGGGGCATGCACTTCGAGGGGGGCTATTACCTCCTGCCGGAGGTTTCGGTGGGTGCGTTTCTCAGCTACCACACGAACCTCAGCACGCTGGATCGTCAGACGCTCCAGCTGGCCCCGGGCGAGTCGCTGACCACGGCCCAGAAACACTCCGTCTTTCAGTTGCCGTTCGGCGTGACGGGGCGTTATACCTTCTGCCGCGACCGGCGCATCGAACCCTACGTGGGGCTTGAGCTGGGCTCCTCCTACGCGCGGCTCTCGTCCTATTACCACGTGGTGAAGCACTATACCGACACGTGGGGATTCTACCTTCAGCCCGAGCTGGGCATGAATCTCTTTCCCGAGCCGACCCGTCGGTTCGGCCTTCACTTTGCGCTCTACTACGGCTACGGCACCAACGACGGCACGCTGCTGGTCTATCGCCTCGATGGACTGAGCTCCTTTGGATTCCGCGCCGGCGTTTCGTTCTGACGCACCGCGCAGCGCCCGCCCGCACGGGCATGCGACAAGCGGCCGCTCCTTCGGATTTCCCGAGGAGCGGCCGCTCGTTTGGCGTTCGCCGAGGGGGGGGCGGCGAGCCGGCCCGTTCCCACTATCTGTATCGGTGCGAGATGAGGGTCATGAACTCCTCGCGCGTGCGGTGGTCCGAGAGGAAGATCCCCGTGAAGGCCGAGGTGGTCGTTGCCGACTCCTGCTTCTCGACGCCGCGCATCTGCATGCACATGTGGCTGGCCTCGATCACCACCGCCACCCCCATCGGGTTGAGGGCCTCCTGGATGCAGTCGCGGATCTGTACCGTGAGTCGTTCCTGGACCTGCAGCCGTCGGGCGAAACATTCGACCACGCGGGCGATTTTCGAGAGTCCGGTGATGTATCCGTTGGGGATGTAGGCGACGTGGGCCTTGCCGTAGAAGGGCAGCATGTGGTGTTCGCAGAGCGAGTAGAGTTCGATGTCCTTCACCAGGACCATCTGCTTGTACTCCTCGCGGAACATGGCCGAGCGCAGGATCTCGAGCGGATCGACGGCATAGCCCTTCGTGAGGAACGACATGGCCTTGGCCACGCGTTCCGGGGTCTTGACCAGCCCCTCGCGCGCGACGTCCTCGCCCAGCAGCGCGAGGATGGCGGCGTAGTGTTCCTTGAGTTGTTCGATCGTCCGCGGATCGAACGACTCCTCCTTGTGATAGAGTTCGTCCATAACAGCTCTTATTTCTTCAGGTTGTGCAAATATTCGACCAGCCGGCGCACGGCGCGTGCGCGGTGCGAGACGGCGTTTTTCTCCTCGGTGGACATCTGCGCGAAGGTGCGCACCCCGCCTTCGGGGACGAAGAGCGGGTCGTATCCGAATCCTTCGTCGCCCGTCTCGCGGTCGATGATGTGCCCCTCGACCACCCCTTCGAAGAGGTGTTCCTCGCCGTTGAGGATCAGGGCGATGACCGTGCGGAAACGTGCGCGGCGGTTCTCCACCCCCTCGAGGTTGTGGAGCAGCAGGCGGTTGTTTGCGGCGAAGTCGTGTCCGTCGGTGGCGTATCGGGCCGAGTGCACGCCCGGGGCGCCGTCCAGGGCCTCGACCTCGAGTCCGGTGTCGTCGGCAAAGCAGTCACATCCGGTTCGTTCGTGGATGTATCGGGCCTTCTGCAGGGCGTTTCCCTCGAGCGTGGGCTGCTCCTCGGGGATCTCCTCCGTGATGCCGCAGCTGCGCGGCGTGCGGAGGGTGAATCGGTTGCCCAGCACGGCCTGCACCTCGGCAAGCTTGTGGGCGTTGTTTGTGGCAAAGATCAGTTCCATGGGTTGATGCTTAACGTATGCCCCTTCACCTCAGCGGACGACTTCGAGCATTTCGAGCCGGTGGTCGAGTTCGATCTTGTCGATGATCGTCTTGACGAGCACGTCCATCTCCGACCCTTCGGAGTAGTCGGCCGGGCAGACGTGGTTGACGCGGTCGTCGCGGATGAGCTGTCCCATCTCCTTGCGCGTGCCGCCGCGCTGGTCGTCGGGGTTGTAGACGGCGATGGAGTGTCCGCCGTAGCTCTTGACGAGCTTCATGCAGGGGATGTCGGTCGTACCGTCGCCCACGTAGATCATGTGTCGGAAGGGGACGGGGCGTTCGTTTTCGGGGATGTATCGGTTGACCAGCTTGGCGTCGAAGACGGACTCGACGCCCTTGTTGATCTTGAAGATGAATTGCGTTTTGTTGGTGTAGTTCACCGCCACGGCGGGCCAGTAGGCGATTCCGTCGACGTCGTAGAGGAACGAGCAGGCGTAGATGCGGCGGAATTCGTG
>CALUII010000002.1 GCA_944320665.1 uncultured Alistipes sp.
ATATAGAGGCCGATGGCGATCAGCGAGAAGACTACGGACCAGATGGCATTCCAGGTCATGTCGCTGGCAATCGAAGGACCGATCTTGTCGGCCGTAAGGATACCGTTGGCATCGGTCTGCGTATTGCGGAAACCGTTGAACGAGATGTCGTACGAATAGAGCGGCTTGAGGGCCTCGTAAAGGATCTGCTCCACTTCGCTCGTAGCCTCGTCCGACGTATCGTCGTACTTGTACTGCGTCACGATACGCATCTGATTCTCGTTACCATACTGCTTAACCTCGAAACTGATCGACGAGGCATCCGTGTTGGCATCCGACTCGGCAATGCGGTTGAAGATCTCATCCAGATTGGCACGTACCGCCTCGGCCGAAACCGGCTGGTCGAAACGAACCACATAAGCACGGCCTCCCGTAAACTCGGCGCCCAGGTTCAAACCGCGCGTCAGGAACGAGATGCACAAGATAACTACCAGGGCAATGGCAATCCAGTAGGAAGCCTTGCGCTTGCTGATGAAATCCACGTGCGTATGGGCCAGGAAGTTCTCCGACCACTTGTGCGAGAAGGAGATATGACCCCACTTGCCGGCAATCCACTCGATGAGCAGGCGCGTGATGAAGATCGCGCAGAAGAACGAGGTGATGATACCGATGATCAACGTCGTGGCGAAGCCCTGTACCGGACCGTTACCGAAGACAAAGAGCACGATACCCGTAATGATGGTCGTCAGGTTACCGTCGATGATAGCCGAGTAGGCCTTCGAGAAGCCCTCCTTGATGGCGAGCGACAATCCCTTACCGGCACGCAACTCCTCCTTCACGCGCTCGTAGATGATGACGTTCGCATCGACGGCCATACCCATCGTCAGTACGATACCGGCAATACCCGGCAGCGTCAGCACGGCGCCGAACGAAACAAGCACGCCCATCAACAGGAATACGTTGCACAACAGAGCGATATCGGACATCCAACCGGCTGTCTTGTAGAAGAGTCCCATGTAGAGCAGCACCAGGATGAAGGCAAAGACGAACGACATCAGACCGGCATTGATCGACTCCTGACCGAGCGACGGACCTACGACCGTATCCTGAATGATGCGGGCCGGTGCAGGCACCTTACCCGACTTGAGCACGTTGGCCAGGTCCTTGGCCTCCTGAATGGTAAAACCGCCCGTAATCGACGACGTACCCTTGTCGATTACCGTATTGACACGCGGAGCCGAATAGACGTATCCGTCAAGCACGATGGCAATGCACTTGCCGATGTTCTCACCCGTCATGCGGGCCCACTCCTGCGTACCCTCGGCATTCATGGTCATCGAGACCTCGGCTTCGGCACCACGCTGTGCGTAGGTTTCAACGGCATCAACCACCACGCTACCGTCGAGCGGCGCCTTACCGTCGGGCGTTGTCACACGAATGGCATAGAGGAAATAGCGACCGTCGGCACGATCGTCACCCTTTACGCTCCATTTGAACATTACGTCCGAAGGCAGCAGATCGCGTACGGCCGGCTGTGCCAGATAGGCATTCACCGTAGCGATGTCGGCCTTGTATGCAGCACCGATGGCAGCACCTCCGGCATAATCGGGATCCAGGACGGAGAAAAGCGGGTTCTGCTCACGCGTATAACGCGATGCGGCAGCAGCAGCCGACGTTCCCTGGGCTTCGTTCTGACGCCCTACCTCGGCCAGCAACCCCGATGCTGCGCTGTCGATCTTGGCCTCCGTCGCAGCGTCGGTCGCAACGACCGTCGAATCGGCCAGGTGCTCCTCGCGGATCAATTGGTCGGCACGGGCCAACAACGGCAGCATCTCGTTGGCATCGTACGTCAGCCAGAATTCCAGCGAGGCCGTACCCTGCAGCAGATCGCGCACACGCTGCGGCTCCTTCACACCCGGAAGCTCGACCAGAATACGGTGCGAGTTCGGCAGACGCATGATGTTGGGCTGCGTCACGCCAAAGTGGTCGATACGGCTGCGCAATACGTTGAACGAAGCTGCAATGGCCGCTTCGGTCTCCGACTTGAGCATGCGGGCCACGTCGGCATCCGAACTCTCGAGCGTAATATCCTTACGATCGGGGCTTACGAAGATCGACGCGAGCGATGTGCCGTTCGAATTGGCCTCAAACGCCGTTACGAAATCGTCGATATAGTCCTTCGACGTTCCCTGTTTCTGTGCCTCGTTGGCAGCCTCGATGGCCGCGATGAAGGCCGGATCATTCTGACTGTCACCAGCCAACGCCTTGATAACGTCTTCGACCTGCACCTCGAGCATGACGTTCATACCGCCCTTCAGGTCAAGGCCCAGATTGAGTTCCTTCTCCTTGCACTGCTTGTAGGTGAAGTCAACGAAACCGAGGTCGTAAACCGTGAGGTTCTGCACCGAATCGAGGTAGTGTTGCTCGGCTTCGGCCTGCTGCTCGACGGCGAATTGTGCGGCATACTGCGCCGCTGCCTTCTCTACGCTTCGCGTCTTGAACGTGAAGGAGAGCTGGTAAATACACGCAATCGCCAGTAGCGCAGCGAGTAATTTAATGGCACCTTTACTTTGCATTTGAGTTGAAAAATTTTGTTGTTTTTTATGTATTATGTTGTTATTGATCGCATTATACATAATAGCACGCAAAGATAGAAAAATATTCGCAAAATGCGCAATCTGCGCCCTACAATATTGCACGTCAGAACGCGATTCGGAGGGTTCGGGCGACCATATGGAGCGCCGTCGGAGGCAGATTCAGGGGCAGTCACATCGTACATCGCACGGAATTCGTTCGGACGGCAACACAGAAGATCAAATTTTTCAGCTACCTTTGTCTCCGACATGACAACGCACACGAAACTCCCCTATCATCTGGCAGCCCTCTTCACCGTAGCGGTATGGGGGACGACCTTCGTGTCGACCAAGGTGCTGATCAACAATGGGATGACACCGGCCGGGATTTTTTTTCTGCGTTTTGCGCTGGCCTATCTGAGCATCTGGTTCATCGCGCCACGTCGCTTGTGGGCCGACTCCTGGCAGGATGAGTTGCAGCTGGCAGCTGCCGGACTATGTGGCGGATCGCTCTACTTTCTTACCGAGAACACGGCCCTGGAACTCGCTCCGGCCTCGAACGTCTCGCTTATCGTCTGCACCGCTCCGCTATGGACCGCCCTACTGGCCAGCCTGCGAGACCACAGCGAACGAATGTCCCGTCATCAGACGATTGGCATTGCCGCAGCATGCGCCGGCGTGGTTCTCGTAGTCTGCAACGGACAATTCGTCCTTCGGCTCTCCCCGCGCGGCGATCTGCTGGCTCTGGCAGCAGCATTCTGCTGGGTCGGATATTCGCTGCTGATGAAGCGAATCGGCCCAAACTATTCCACGCTCTTCATCACCCGCAAGGTCTTTTTCTATGGGTTGCTGACCATCCTGCCCGTACTGTGTATCGCACCGCCCACGTTCGATTGGGCCCGTCTTGCCCAGCCCGTCGTATGGGGCAACCTGCTCTTCCTGGGGCTGATCGCCTCGATGCTCTGCTATGTACTCTGGAATACGGCCTTGCGACACTTGGGCGTCGTGCGCACTACGAACTACGGCTACCTCAACCCACTCACTACCATGATCGCCGCATCACTTTGCATCGACGAACGCATTACGCCGATCGCCCTGCTTGGTGCCGGCCTGATTCTTGTCGGCATGTGGCTGGCTGAACGCGAATAAACATTACACCTCGAATTGTTCCGCTTCCGGATACTTGTCCGAATCCTCCTTAGCCTTAGACCTGCCCCGAAGCTCTCCCGAACGGGAACGCGCCCAGCAACCGTTCGGGTTTACCCGGATCATGAATGGACACAAAAAAAGGCTGCGATCCTTTGGGGATCGCAGCCTCGCACAAATTCTCCGAGCTGTTCCGGAGCGGATTATTTCACCTCCTCGAACTCGACGTCCTCGGGTTGATTGCCGTTCTGCTGGCCTCCGGCCGCACCCTGCGACTGTTGACTTGCACCGCCCTGCTGCTGAGCACCGGCCGCTCCCTGTGCGGACTGCTGTGCAGAGTAGATGTCCTGCGAAGCAGCCTGCCATGCAGCGTTCAATTCAGCGATAGCCGTATCGATAGCTGCGACATCGGCATTCTTGTGGGCCTCCTTCAGTTTGGCCAAAGCACCCTCGATCGCCGTCTTCTTGTCGGCCGGGATCTTGTCACCATACTCCTTGAGCTGCTTCTCCGTAGCGAAGATGTTCGAGTCAGCGGCGTTGATCTTGTCGATGCGCTCCTTCTCCTGACGGTCCTTCTCTTCATTGGCCTTGGCCTCGTCACGCATGCGCTGGATCTCCTGCTCGGTCAGACCCGAAGAAGCCTCGATCCGGATTTTCTGCTCCTTGCCCGTACCCTTATCCTTGGCCGAAACGTTCAGGATACCGTTGGCATCGATATCGAACGTCACCTCGATCTGCGGCACACCACGCGGAGCGGCCGGAATGCCATCCAGGTGGAAGCGGCCAATCGACTTGTTATCGCGGGCCAGCGGACGTTCACCCTGGCAGACGTTGATCTCTACCGAAGGCTGGTTGTCGGCTGCCGTCGAGAAGACCTCCGACTTGCGGGTCGGGATCGTGGTGTTGGCATCGATGAGCTTCGTCATCACACCGCCCAGCGTCTCGATACCGAGCGACAGCGGCGTCACATCAAGCAGCAGCACATCCTTCACTTCGCCCGTCAGCACACCGCCCTGAATGGCAGCACCCACGGCAACCACCTCGTCGGGGTTCACGCTCTTGTTCGGGGTCTTGCCGAAGAACTCCTCGACGATCTTCTGAATGGCCGGGATACGGGTCGAACCACCCACGAGGATCACCTCATCGATCTGGCTGGCCTCAAGACCGGCGTCACGCAGTGCCAACTTACAAGGTTCGATCGTCTTGCGAATCAGGTGGTCACACAACTGCTCGAATTTCGAACGTGTAAGCGTCATCACCAGGTGCTGCGGAATACCGTTGACCGGCATGATGTACGGCAGATTGATCTCTGTGGAGGTCGACGACGAAAGTTCGATCTTGGCCTTCTCGGCAGCCTCCTTCAGACGCTGGAGCGCCATCGGGTCCTGACGCAGGTCGATCTGATGCTCGGCCTTGAATGCCTCAGCCATGTAGTCGATCAGCACGTGGTCGAAATCATCGCCACCGAGGTGCGTATCGCCATTGGTCGACTTCACCTCGAAGACGCCGTCGCCCAACTCCAGAATCGAGATATCGAACGTACCGCCACCGAGGTCATAAACGGCGATCTTCATATCGTTCTGCTTCTTGTCCAAACCGTAGGCCAGGGCAGCAGCCGTAGGCTCGTTGATGATACGGCGTACCTTCAGACCGGCAATCTCACCGGCCTCCTTCGTAGCCTGACGCTGCGAATCGGAGAAGTAAGCCGGAACCGTAATCACGGCCTCCGTAACCTCCTGACCCAGATAATCCTCAGCCGTCTTCTTCAT
This sequence comes from uncultured Alistipes sp., assembly GCA_944320665.1. Lineage (GTDB taxonomy): Bacteria > Bacteroidota > Bacteroidia > Bacteroidales > Rikenellaceae > Alistipes. The sequence continues at coordinate 5,468 of CALUII010000002.1, forward strand.
CTTCTGCAGAATGATGGCCGAAATCTCCTGCGGCGTGTACTGACGTCCGTCGATGTCCACACGCGGCGTGTTGTTCGGGCCCTGAACGATCTGATAAGGAGCACGAGCAATCTCTGAAGTCACCTTGTCGTAGGGTTCGCCCATGAAACGCTTGATCGAGAAGATCGTACGCTTCGGGTTGGTAATCGCCTGACGTTTGGCGGGATCGCCCACCTTACGCTCTCCGTTCTCGGTGAAAGCCACGATCGAAGGCGTGGTGCGGTGTCCTTCCGAATTGGGAATCACCACGGGCTCCGAGCCCTCCATTACTGCTACGCACGAGTTCGTAGTTCCTAAGTCGATACCAATAATCTTTGCCATAATTGTACTATTGTTTTAATTGTTTTTCGTAAATCCGTTTCTGCATCGCGCCCGCTCGGGTTGTGGAATCGCAGCGCCTTCGGATAAAGATCCGTACTTCGGTTCCGGGGCCTTCGCCAGCCGATACGCCCTACATCAGAACAAAGGTTATACCAAACGGAAAATTATGACATTTATCTGTCATTTTGACAGCCCACCGGCGGCCTGTCGGATTTGCCGCATCGATTCCTGCCAAAAAGGCACGTTCCGACCCGCCTTCCCCGTGCGTTCCGGTACGGCAACCGCACCATGACGACCGCCGACTTCGGACCAGCGATCTCATTTTATACCTTGAGTCAGCATCCGGGATTGCCACACCCACATCAGCATGATTCACAGACTTCAGCTCCGGCTACCCGCCTCACATACCACCCAAAAGAAAAGCGGATCCGATATCTGTATTGATCGGATCCGCTTACCGTTTCAGCAGACGGCAATTGCTATTTTTCGTTCAGGATACGCATTGCAGCATCGAGAATAGCCGTATCATCAAGTGTCACCACACCACCGTCGGGCCCCTGCTCGAAGTGCACACCTACGCCCTCCTTGCATTCGTGCTGACCACCGAAATAGTTGCGAACCGTCTCCACGTCTATACCGAGTTCGTCTGCAATGCGCTGCGAACTGCCGCTGGGCAGTTTATCCTTGATTCGGCGCAATTCGTTAAATGTGATAATCATAGCTTATAGTTTTTAAGTTGAAGTTCTGCACTACTAAATTAAAGAAATTTCATCGATTTGCAAAATTTTCCACACAAAAAAATTCGCCGTCGGCGCGGCATCCGCCCTTCTCACGCCACTGCCTGCCCCCTGGGACACGTCAAAAACAAAACTGTCGGGGTCTTTCCCCCGACAGTCTGTTTGATGGTTTTATCTCCTTTGTCATCTTGTTCCACACACGCAATTCGGGAGCCTTTACCTCCCCGCCCCCCGAAGAGGACCTCCCGACACGAGCAAACCCATCCTTCGGCCGCCGTATAAACGGCTACTCCTCCTGTTGCGGCTCGATATATACCTGGAACAGCAACGGTGTAAAAGGCGGAATCTCGGTCTCGATCTCCGTCGTGGTGGTCGTACTATTCGAATTCGACGAATTGCTGCTGTTATAGTTGTTGTAGTACATTCCGTAGAGGTAACTGTTGTAGTAGCTGTTGTAATAGCTGTCGTAGTACCCTCCCGCTCCGTAATAACTATTCATATAGTTGTAATAGCTCAACCAATTGTAGTAGTCACTCAACGAGGAGCTGCTGCCCGACGAGGTCGTCGTGGTCGAACCGGCCTTACCGGTCGAGCCATAGGCACTGGTCGATGTGGTCAAGATCGAGGCCCACTGACCGTAACGCAGTACGGGAATTGCATAACGCCAGGCTTCGATATAGTTCCAGTTTTCGCTCGACGGCATGACCGAGAGAGCCTCTCCCTTGGGATTTGGCTCGCCATAAATCAATCGACGCACTCCGGGAATGTTCGTATCGAAGATAAAACCGTCGAGGAACCGGCCGATATACCACACCTTGGCCGTCCCCTCATAGGTCACCGAGTCGCTTTGCAGCGACTCAACCCCGTCGTACGTTCCGAAGCGACGGATCAATGTATCGGCAATATTCTGCTCAAGCTGATCGAAGTTATTGTACGGCTCATAGATCGACGGATAGACAGCCGGATAGGTATAGCGATCGGTCGGCCGATAGGTCAGGTCAACGTATACCTGCGGCACCGAGTCAACGGCATTACGCCAGGCATACCCGTCGTCGTAGCTGCCCGAGCGGGTCAATCCCGCCACGCGGCGACGCTGCTGCATCGAAGTGCCGGAGGCCACGTCAACCGGCTTCAATCCGCCGTTGATCTCGGCAAAATCATCCACCTCGGCCCCCTCGCGCTGAATCGGATTGCGCACCGTATCGGTAATCTCCATCGTCACGATGAACGGGTGTCCCGACTGGAGTTCATAACCCGACTGTCCCTCATAGCCGCCGCTTCCGGAGACCTCGCCGCCGGTCACGGTCGACGGCATATAGAGCGTCACCTTCGTCCCGTAACGCATCAGCACCTCGCGCGGATAGCCTCGCTCGGCAGCATAGGTCTCGCCCAACATCAACGGATTGCGCATGGCCAGATAGGTGCCCTCCATAAGCTGGGAGTTAAACACCTCACCCGAGTAGTATTTATAATAAGGTACGTAATGTGTGAATTTGCTGTACGACCCCACCTGACGGGCATCCGTTTCACTGCGTGTCAGCACAATGTCACCGGCCAGGTTACGCCCCGTAAAGGTGAAGCGCACCCAACAGGCCGAATCATTGATCGGCAGTCCCTCCGTATCGCCGAGACGCTCGACGTCGACATAATATCCGCCGTCGCTTTGCAGATTCTCCACCAACTCGGGGTGATGGATCTGCATCCACTCCTTCAGAGCGAGCTGTTCCCGTTCGACCGTAGAGGTTTCGCCCTCCTTCATGCAGGACGCCAGGAGCCACGCAGCCCCCAAAGCCATGCACATCGCGCGTAAAATTCGATTCATAAGAAAGTATCTGTCTGCAGCTTGCCAGTCTCACGACTGCGGTTATTACTTTGCCACGCCATCCACCGTAAAGAAGATAGCCACGGGGCTCTCCTTGGGGATTACCCCCAATGTTTTGTCGCCATAAGCCATGTTGTAGGTCATGTAAACCTCCACCGTATCGCGTTCACGGCATCCGACTAACGCCAATTCGAACCCTTTTATTATCTGTGTGCGACCCAATTCGACCGTCAGCGGCTCGAATGTCCAGGCTCCGGGCGTCAGACCTGCCTGATAAAAGGACTCCGCCAGACTCGCATCGTTCGAGTAGAAAGGCATCGTGATCTCCTGCCCCTCGAAGACGATTGCCGTATTCTGGAACAGATACATGCGAAAGGTCACCTGCACCAGATCACCGTAATCGGCCTGCGGACGTTCACTGCGCCCCGCTTCGTAATAATTGCGGATGTATCGATAGACGGAATCGCCCGACACCGAATAAAACGGAGGATCGACATCGAGCGACGTGGCCAACTGAGCCTCCGATATGAGTTGGGGCGAATGCGTCCGTTCGAGGAAACTCCGGATCTGCGACTGCTGATCGGGCAGCACATCCTCGTCTTGGGAACAGGCACACCACATCGCAACGATAGGTAGCGTCAGAAAGAGTATCGTCAAAAAGCGTTTCATCTCACGGCACACACATTGTTATTACACGGCGCGCAAATCGGGCGCGCAAACGGCCACCGGCATTATTCCGCCACCTCTTGCTTGCGTTTTTCGGAACGTTTGTAACTGTTGATGTTCAAGTAACGTTGCAACATCTGCTGCAGGCGGGCAGGTTCGATATCGCGGTGGATCTGTCCTCCCTGTGCCAGAGAGATTCCCCCCGTCTCCTCGGAAACGACCAATATGATGGCATCCGATATTTCACTCATTCCCAAAGCGGCACGATGACGCGTACCGTAGGACTTCGGCACATCGCTTTGCGTCACGGGCAGAATACACTTGGCCGCCACGATACGATCCCCCTCGATCACCACGGCTCCGTCATGCAGCGGAGCGTTCTTAAAGAATATATTCTCCAGCAACGGCGTCGAGATCCGTGCATCGAGCGATATCCCCCCCTCGGTAATGAGTCGCAGGTCGCTCTGCTGGCCGATCACGATCAGTGCTCCGGTCTTCGTGGCGGCCATCTCACGACACGCCGTGACGATAGGCAGGAGATTGGTTGCCGCCGTATCGTTGTCCGAGCCGAAGATCCGCGAAATGAAGTTGAATCGCTTGCGCCGCATGCCGATCATCTGCAGGAAGCGGCGCAATTCGGGCTGAAAGACTATGATCAGTGCAATGACACCCACACTGATGAATTGTCCGAGGATCGAGGAGAGGAGTTCCATGTTCAACGTCCGCACCACCACCCACAGCAGATAGATGATGATGATGCCCGTAATGATATACGGAGCATTCGTACCCTTCGTCGCGCGGTAAATCCAATACATGAGTGCCGCCACGAGGATAATGTCGATGAAGTCGATAAAGGTGAAAGGAACGAATCCCATGGTTCCGTCAAATTAAATTTGGCTCAAAGATACAAAAAAATAACGATACGCCATCTCATTTGCGCAAAACTCCCGCATTTCGATTCGAGGAAATTCCATTGCGGGTCGTCACGATTCCGACACCACGGCCCCCTCTCGGCTCCCCGGATGGCAAAGGGCTGCCTTCCGCATACGGGGCAGCCCTTTTGTTCATTCTCGCAATCGCGAAAAAACGACTTATTTCTTCTCTTTCTGATCGGCGGCGTAGAGTTCGTTTACCTTGGCCAGCACCGACGCCGTGATGTCGAGCGTTGTATCGGCATCGAGCAGAGCCTTGGCGTCCACAATCATGCGATACTTGCGGTCGGCATTCACCGCCTGGACAGCGCGGCGCAACAGATCCTGCGCACGGTTCGTGAATACGAAATTCTCCTCGTCGAGCGTCTGAGCCTCTTTCTGTGCGGCAGACTGATAGTTCTGAATCTTCTGCTCGATCTTACGCTGCTCGTTCTGGGCATCGAACGTCGTAATCAGCCCCTTCTGATACTTCTCCTGCAAGCGTGCCATTTCGCTCTGCAGGCTCTGCTCCTTCTGAGCCCAGGAGCTCTGTGTCTTCTGGGTCTTCTCCTGCAGGGCCTTGCCCTCGTTCAGGTAGAGATCGCACTGAGCCATCACGGCCTCAACCTGCACATAAGCCAGATCGCTGCTGACGACACTCTGTACTTCGGACTCGATGGCCGTTGCTACGGCCTCCGTCTGCGGATGGTTGCCACACGAGGTCATGGTCACGGCGGCGGCAATCGCGGCGAAAAGAATTTTCTTCATAATTACGTTATCGATTGTTCTCGTTTTGATTAAAAATTCGGTTCCAGTTTCGCAAAGGTAGAAAAAAATCTTTACTTTTGCCTGCGACGAAACAAATTTCGACACCTATGTACGAATACATCAGCGGCCAGCTCGCCGAGTTGGCCCCGACCTACGCCATTATCGATGTGGGAGGCGTGGGATATTACCTCAATATTTCGCTCACGACCTATTCCGAAATCGAACATGCCCGCGAAGCCCGGCTCTACGTCCACTACGTCGTTCGCGAAGACGCCCAGTTACTCTATGGCTTTGCCACCAAAACCGAACGGGAGTTGTTTCGGATGCTGGTCAGCGTTTCGGGCGTAGGCGGCAACACGGCCCGCATGATTCTGTCGACCTACTCGCCGCGGGAGCTGCAATCGATCATCACCTCGGAAAACGCCGTATTGCTCAAGAATGTCAAGGGGCTGGGGCTGAAGACGGCACAAAAGATCATCGTGGAACTGAGCGGCAAGACGGCCACGCTCGGGCTGGGTGAAGCAGAGGTACGTCCAGCAGCCAGCAACGAGGTATACGACGAAGCTCTGGCCGCTTTGGTCATGCTGGGCTTTGCGAAGAATGCGGCCGACAAGGCGGTGACAACCGTCCTGAAGGAGCAACCCTCGCTGTCGGTCGAGGAGTTGGTCCGCACGGCCCTCAAACGGCTTTAAGCCTCAACTTCCACCTCCTTTTCTCAACCCGCAAGATCAGTTGAAAGTTTCAAGACACCCCTCTCTACCGAAAAAGAATCGCGGAATTGACTGCTGATGCAGGTCAATTCCGCGATTCTTATCATTATAATAAGGCTATTTCATCATGCATGCGCCTAACCTCATGCCAGATGCGACCTTAAAATGCCACATCAAACGGGGTCATTTCGAGCCAACAATTACCGTCACCACAGCGCGTTCCATATCATATGGTCTGCAAACGTAGCCACGGACCTTCCGTACAAAAGGCAAAGAGGCTTACTCGGCCGAGGGCGTAGCTGCGGGCTGTGCCTCGGTCTGGGCGGGCTGCTCGGCCGGGATCTCGGCCTGAGGCATGGTTGCCGGAGCCTCTGCCTCGATGACACGCTCCTGAAGAGCCTGTACGTCCTTGGCAATCTCGCTGTTGCTGGTCGAAACCAGATCCTTGTCCATGGCCAGCGTAGCCACGAGGCTCAGCACGACAATCACCACGGCCATCGTCCAGGTAAACTTCTCGAGGAAGTTCGACGTCTCACGCACGCCCATGACCTGGTTCGACACACCGAAGTTGGCAGCCATGCCGCTCTTGGGATTCTGAACCAACACGGCGAGGATGATAAGCACGCTCGCAATCAAGATCAAAGCGATACAAATGGTGTATAACATATTGCTGTAGGTTTAATATTTTGCGGTTTTTTCAATAAGTTCGGCAAAGTAAACACTTTTTTCCGGATTTCGCAAACTTAATTTGCGATAAATGGCACAAGCCTCCTCCTTGAGGCCCTGAGCCAGATAGATTTCGGCCAGTTCCTCGGTCACCAGCTCATCCTCTTCATCAAGTTGCGCCTCGGTACGAATCTCTCCGGCTTCCCCCTCCTCGGCCACGATGCGCAGGTCCTCCTCATGCAAAAACCGGTCGATCAGATCGTCGGCCGTAAGGGTGGTCAGAGCTGCGCCGTCCACTGGCTGCAGCGTCAACGACGAAGGGTGTCTGAAGGCCTCCACCACAGCCAGTTGCGGATCAATCGTCTCTTGACCCGCAGACCGGATAACCCGAGCAACCGTACACCACGGAAAGCGCCTCAGCACCTCGTCCAGCACCTGAGGATCCAACACTCCGTCACGTCCCTCCGCAGCCACGTAACGCTTGAAGTTCTGCATCATACTGTTCATTTTACACACACGACTACCAGTCGGACGCCGAAGCCTGGAAGATATCCTGAGCCAACTGATCGACAATCTCCGGAATCAAGGCATCCTGAGCCGTCTGAAGCGGCGTATTGGTATCGTAATCGCCATAGGCCGAGAAGGTCTTGTTCCACGATTTGGTCTCGTCGATTACATTCTTGAAGCGCACCTGAATGGTCACCGTCAGACGGTTCTGCGTCGCCACATCGCCCGTAGTAACCATCGCGGTTGTCGAAGTATAGTTCGTGATCTCACCCTCGAACGCAAAATCGCCGCCCTCCTGCACCTGCACCAGACGAGTCTGACGCGAGAAGATATCCATCAACGCATCGGTCAACGACGAACTGAGCGTCGGAGCCACGAGGGGCGCATTATTCGGGAAATAGGCCACCGAAAACGTTTTTGCATCGGGCGGAATCGACGCTCCCGAGAGCGAATACTTCACTTGATAGCCACAGGCAGCCATACTCACGACAGCCAACGAGGCCAGCATCCATTTCAATTTATGATTCATTTTTCGTCAATCAATCTTTTTTACACAATCTGAACCCGAGACCAGACCGAGGCCTCTCGCCGGGAACAGGGGCCTCTCCACACTTTTCCGGATGTTCCAAACCGACCCGAAACAAGAGCGCCCCACTACTCCTCGTCGATGCCCAACTCCTTGATCTTGCGATAGAGCGTCCGTTCCGACATGAAGAGTTCGGCCGCGGCATCGCGGCGACGTCCGTTGTTGTGACGCAATGCCCGGATAATCTGCTCGCGCTGCGCCTCGGCCTTGGTACGTGGCGGCTCCTCCGTCACCTCCTCGCTTTCGGCATAGTCGGCCGGTGGCGGCGTGGCTGCCGCCGTACTCTGCGCCGTCGTCGGCAACAAGCCGCGAATGTCGTGCACCGGCTCGGGCCGCGGTGCAAATCCGCCTCCCTGCATCAATTCGGAGAGCATCCGCTTGAGGTCGTTGATGTCGGCCCGCATATCAAAAAGCACCTTGTAGAGCAACTCTCGCTCGGTTGCGCCATCGCCCTCCGCACGACGTTCCGTGACCGGCAGCGTCGGTGTACCGGAGGTCTGCTGAGGCAGATACTTGGTCAGTATTTCGGGTGTAATGAGCCGCGTTTGCTCGATGGCCGAGATTTGTTCGGCCACGTTCTTCAACTGACGGATATTGCCGCGCCAATAGTAATTCTCGAGCATCTGACGGGCTGCCGGATCGAGCGTAATGGCCGGCATACGATACTGCGTGGCCACATCACCCGCGAATTTACGGAAAAGCAGCGACACATCCTGCGGCCGTTCGCGCAACGGCGGCACGGTGATGGGCACCGTATTGAGTCGATAGTACAGATCCTCACGGAAACGGCCGGCCGAGATGGCCTCCATCAGATCGGTATTGGTCGCCGCCACCACCCGCACGTTGGTCTTCTGCACCTTCGACGAACCGACACGAATGAACTCTCCGGTCTGCAAGACGCGCAACAGGCGGGCCTGGGTCGGATGGGGCAATTCGGCCACCTCATCGAGAAAGATCGTTCCGCCGTCGGCCTCCTCGAAATAGCCCTTGCGGGCTTCGAGTGCCCCCGTAAAGGCCCCTTTTTCATGTCCGAAGAGCTCCGAATCGATCGTCCCTTCGGGGATGGCCGCACAGTTGACCGCTATATATTTATTGTGTTTGCGGGCCGAGTAGGCATGGATGATCTGTGGGAAAAACTCCTTGCCGACGCCGCTCTCGCCCGTCACGAGCACCGACAGATCGGTCGGAGCCACACGCAAGGCGACTTCAATCGCGCGATCCAGCAGCGGCGAGGTGCCGATGATGCCGAAACGCTGCTTTACGCTGGTAATATCTGTCATGGATTCTGAATCTGAGTTTCTTCGGATGGTTCGGGTTCTGAGGCCGGGGTCTCCTCCCAGCCCGTATCGGCCGGGAGCATCGTCTCCTCGGACCAGGCATCGGCACGTGCGGCCTGTCGGCCACGGATGTAACCATAGGTAATGGCCGCCAATGCGATCACGGCCGCGGCAATGGCCACGATAATCAGGCGATCGAATCGACGTCGCGGTGCGGCACCCACATACGTATAGGCATCGGTCGTTTTGATCGGCTTCCCGTAGCGCAGCCCCTTGACCGAAGGATCGGGATGCAATTTGGAGACAGCGGGGCGCGATTGGCCGTCACGCGGACCTCGCAACGTGTCGTCCCGACGATTGCGAGGCACCTTCGCCGACGGCTCCTGCCACTCTCCAGCCTCTGCAACCGGAGTCTCTTCCACAACCGAATGGCCGGCAGCTGCGGCATCGGATTCGGAATACCGTCCGGATGTCTTGTCCTCATGGAACGGCACCGCAACCGGCTGATCGTGGGTAATCGAATGGGTGCGATGTACCGTCCCGGCTGCCACGGTCGACTGCGATGCCGCGTCCTCATCGTTGCGTTTCGGCTGGGTGTGCAACCTTGCCTTCGAACGAGCAGCGGGGTCAGCCTCCGCAGGCCCCACCGTCCGGGGGGCGTAGTCGAAGTGGATCGTTCCGTCCGACGCCGCACTCAACACGCCGAATCCGGCCATCGGATAGCGGCGTTCCCCCTCCTGCAGGGCGTGGCGCACCTCGAAGACAAAACGGTCGATGGCACCGGCCGCCTCGAGTTCGGTCATTCCCTCGTTGCAAAGCAACGACCGCAGCACGCCGTCGTCCCGGCGCAGCAGTTCGGAAAAGAGAATGGATACACCGGGCTCTTTCACCACAAAAGCGCCCAATTGCGGAATGACGAGTCGGCGATTCGACTCCAAATAGCGGAGAATGGTTTCGGTCAACACCTTTCGAAATAGAGATTGAAATTCGTTCCAAAATTACACTTTTCCCCGCAAATTCGCGAAAATTCCATGACGTTTTTTGAAATATGGTCTGAAACCGTTGTGCATGTCAAAAAAAATCGCCTACTTTGCATCCCGAAAAAATCGAGCAATCCGACTCAGCTACTTGGCCCGCCAAACGACAATGTAACCGCGCCGGATTACACACGAAGTCTCAAACGAAGCCATGAAGGACAAGTACATCGATCTGATTGAACAAACGTTCGATTTCCCGCAGGACGAGTTCTCCGTCGAGGACAACGAACTGCACTTCCACGACATTCCGCTGATGGAACTCATCAAGCAGTACGGTACTCCGCTCAAGATTACCTACCTGCCCAAGATCTCCCAACAGATCAACCGCGCCAAACGCATGTTCAACGTGGCGATGGCCAAGGTCGACTACAAAGGTTCGTACAACTACTGCTACTGCACCAAGTCGAGCCACTTCTCGTTCGTACTGGAAGAGGCGCTGAAGAACGACATCCACCTGGAGACCTCGTCGGCCTACGACATCCACATCATCAACTCGCTCTACGACGGCGGCGTCATCGACAAGGATCGCTACATCATCTGCAACGGTTTCAAACGGCCGCAGTACGTCGAAAACATCGCCCAACTTGTCAACGACGGATTCGAAAACACCATCCCCGTGATCGACAACAAGGAGGAGATCGACCTGCTGGACGATGCCATCGACAAGAAGTGCAAGGTCGGCATCCGCATCGCCTGCGAGGAGGAGCCCAAGTTCGAGTTCTACACCTCGCGTCTGGGCATCCGCTACAACGACATCGTGGATTTCTACAAGGCCAAGATCCGCAACAACAAGAAGTTCAAACTCAAGATGCTGCACTTCTTCATCAACACCGGCATCAAGGACACGGCCTACTACTGGAACGAGTTGTCGAAGTGCATGAACGTCTACTGCGAACTGAAGGCCGTCTGCCCCGATCTGGACAGCCTCAACATCGGCGGAGGCTTCCCGATCAAGAATTCACTCGACTTCGACTACGACTACGAGTACCTCACCGAGGAGATTGTGGCCCAGATCAAGAACATCTGCCAGCGCAACGGCGTCGACGAACCCAACATCTTCACCGAATTCGGCTCGTTCACCGTGGGCGAAAGCGGCGCGGCACTCTACTCGATTGTCAACCAGAAACAGCAGAACGACCGCGAGAACTGGTACATGATCGACTCGTCGTTCATCACCACGCTGCCCGACACGTGGGGCATCAACCAGCGTTACATCATGCTCGCCATCAACAACTGGGACAAGGAGTACCAACGTGTGCTGCTGGGCGGACTGACGTGCGACAGCGAGGATTTCTACAACTCGGAATCGCACATCAACGCCATCTTCCTCCCGAAACTCGAAAAAGGCAACACCCAGTACATCGGATTCTTCCACACGGGAGCCTATCAGGAGTCGCTCGGCGGTTTCGGCGGCATCCAACACTGCCTGATCCCGGCTCCGAAGCACGTGATCATCGACCGCGACAAGTCGGACAACGAATACTACACGCGACTCTTCGCCAAAGAACAATCGTATCGTTCGATGCTCCGCATCCTGGGGTATTGACGACCAGAGGAGAGAGCGGGTGGGCAACGAAAGATCGCTTTTACGCGTCCGGCCCTCCGCAGCGCTATCCGCTCCTCATGTGAGGAGCGGATTTTTCGTAATGTTTCCCACACCTTTAATGAAATAAGACCATGACCGGAATCTTTTATGGAAGCACAACAGGCGCCACTCAGGCCCTTGCCCGTGAAATCGCCCGGCGACTCGGCATCGCCACTGCCGACATCCACAACGTGGCCCACACCCATGCGGAGAAGACCCGTCCGTACGACCTGTTGTTGCTGGGTTCGTCGACCTGGGAGTGCGGCCGTTTGCAGAGCGACTGGCCTCCCTTTCTCGACGCCTTGAGCCAGATGGACCTCTGCACCAAACGGGTCGCCCTGTTCGGCTGCGGCGACAGCCTCTACTATCCGGCCACCTTTTGCAACGCCCTCGGAATCATCTACGATGCACTCCTGCCGACAGGCTGCACCTTCGTGGGAACGTACGTACCCAAAAACTACGACGTAACCGACTCGCAGGTCTGCCGCAACGGCCGCTTCGTAGGTCTGGCTATCGATGAAAGCGATGTCGCCATGACCGACCGACGCGTTGCCGAATGGTGCCATCTGCTGGCATGTCTGTAATCGATTCGCATGCTTGACCCGCACTCCGACTTCAGCCCCGGACACCACCAAGCAACAAGAGTCTCACGAACGGATCTGTCCGAAATGGAGTGCAATACCAACTTTTGGGTATTGCATGACCGACGAGCAACACCGATCTTTGTGTCGGAGAAGCGTCCCGTATGGAACTGTTTTTGCAGGACCGTTCTCCGCAAAAAGAGCGCGAGACCATAAGCGTTAAGTATGTATCAAGAGGGGCCGCAGTAGACCGGATGGTCGTACTGCGGTCTTTTTTCTTGTCTCCGCACCTCACCACATACGGAGAAATGTATCTATCTTTGCCGGCGCAACCAGCGCGCCCGCCCTCGCACACACAAGCCCGGGCACCTTACGACATACCATCCAGCACATGAATACCGGCAACCGACTGCTCGGCACCGCGAGTGCCATTCTCTCCTCAGCCACCTTTGGTCTGGCCCCTTTCTTCACCCTGGGACTGTTGTCCGCGGGATGGTCCACCTTCGAAGTACTGAGCTACCGATGGGGCGTGGCGTCGCTCTTCCTGATTACGGTCGGAATATGCACCGGGCGCTCGTTCCACCTCGCACGGCGCAATTGGGGCATCGTCATATGGCTCGGCCTGCTGCGCGCCGCCACCTCCTTCTGCCTGGTGATCGCCTACAGCCGCATCGCCAGCGGCACGGCCTCAACCATCCATTTCATGTACCCGCTGGCCGTCGCGGCGATCATGATCCTCTTCTTCCGCGAGCGGGCTTCGGCTAGTACCCTTACGGCCATCGGACTCTCGATCCTCGGCGCCGCCCTGCTCTCCACGGGCGGCAATGCCGCCCCCACGCCCGACACAGCACTGGGCACCACGACCGCCTGCCTCTCGGTACTCACCTACGGCGGCTACCTGGTCGGCGTAAAGCAGAGCCGCGCCGCACGGATCGACTCCACGGTCCTCACCTGCTACGTAATGGGACTCAGCACGCTGCTCTTTCTCACGGGCGGATGGCTCACGGGCGGCGTGCGCCTCGTCAGCGACGGCACGACGTGGCTCTATGTCCTGGGGCTGGCCCTGCCCGCCACAGCCGTCTCGAACATCACACTCGTCTGGGCCATCAAACGCATCGGACCGACACTCACCTCCTTCTTCGGCGCGCTCGAACCCCTCACGGCCGTGTTGATCGGCATCCGCATTCTCGGCGAACCCTTCACACTGCGCAGCGGTTTCGGCATCGTATTGATTATCGTCGCCGTCACCCTCATTTTGCTCCGCAAGGAAGCATCCGCCGCCCAACCCGCCACGATGCACGACGACCGTCACGCGTGACAAAATCGCTTCAAAGAGCATTCCCGCAGGCCAAAATTTGGGGGATCAACGAAATGTCCCTATCTTTGCCGCATGCAGATCACACGAGCCGAATTCAAATGCAGTTCCGCCCAACTGGCCCAGGTGCCGTCGGACTCCCTGCCCGACTTCGCCTTCATCGGGCGCAGCAACGTCGGCAAATCCTCGCTCATCAACACCCTCACGGGTCGCAACAGTCTGGCCAAGGTCTCCGGAACACCCGGTAAGACACGGCTGATCAACCACTTCCTGATCAACGGTCAGTGGTACCTCGTCGACCTTCCGGGCTATGGCTATGCCCGCACGTCGAAGAGCCAGCGCGAAGACTTCTCGCGCCTCATTCTGGACTACGTCCTGCGGTGCGAACGGATGCACTTCCTCTTCGTGCTGCTCGACTCGCGGCTCGAACCCCAGGCCATCGATCTGCGCTTCATCCGCCTGCTGGGCGAGCACGGTGTGCCGTTCGGTCTGGTCTTCACGAAGACCGACAAGCTCTCACGCGCACAACTCGACCGCAGCCTCGACCGTTACCGCCGTACGCTCGCCGAGGAGTGGGAGGAGCTGCCGCCGATCTTCACATCATCCAGCCTGCGTGGCAGCGGCCGCGAAGAGATTCTGGACTTTATCGGCCAATGTTTGACCCAATGTTGATAAAATCATACGCCAAATAGCATTTTTTCATCCGCTTGTCGTATATTTGCAATATCAAAATAACCTCGACCCACTATGGCAATCCACAAAATCAAGATTTTCGCAGGTCGCGACTCGAAATACCTTGCCGAGAAGATCGCCGCCAGCTTCGGCACGACCCTCGGTCAGTCGGAGGTCCTGCAATTCAGCGACGGGGAGTTCCAGCCCTGCTTCAACGAATCGATCCGCGGTTGCACCGTATTCATCATCCAATCGACGTTTCCACCCTCGGATACGCTCATGGAGTTGTTGATGATGATCGATGCCGCCCGTCGCGCTTCGGCCTACAAGGTCGTAGCCGTCATCCCCTATTTCGGCTGGGCGCGTCAGGACCGCAAGGACCGTCCGCGTGTGCCGATCGGTGCCAAACTGGTTGCCAACCTGCTGATGGCCGCCGGCGTCGACCGCATCATGACGATGGATCTGCACGCCGATCAGATCCAGGGATTCTTCGACGTACCTGTGGATGCCCTCTATGCCAGCGGCATCTTCGTTCCCTACATCAAGAGCCTCAACATCGAGGACCTCTCGATCGCCGCTCCGGATATGGGCGGTGCCAAACGGGCTAATACCTACGCCAAACACCTCGGAACGCCGATCATCATCTCGCATAAGGAGCGTCCCAAGGCCAACGTCGTGGGCAAAATGACGGCCATCGGCGAGGTCGAAGGCCGCAACGTGCTGATCGTCGACGACATGATCGACACGGCCGGCACGATCTGCATGGCCGCCGACATGCTCATGGCACGCGGTGCAAAGAGCGTACGCGCAGCCATCACCCACCCCGTGCTTTCGGGTCCGGCCTACGACCGAATCAACGCCAGCGCCCTGCAGGAGGTGATCACCACGGATACGATTCCGCTGCGCGAAGACCAGAACCTGAGCAAGTTCACGGTGCTGAGCGTAGCCGATATCTTTGCCGACGTCATCGAGCGCGTGCATAACTACAAGGAGATCTCGTCGATTTTCTTCAAATAACGAAGCTCTCAAGAGCAAGTGCTCTAAACACCGAGCGGGGTTCCGTCGAAAAAAGTTCGAGACGGAACCCCGCATTTTTTGCCGACAGCAAGAGCCGATGTCGTTTTTTATGGCTACATTTGTAGGAGTGAGAAGACGCACACCCCCGTTGCGATTTTCCAGGCCCCTCGGGATATACGACTCAATCCGAAGACCCGGGCCGCATGGCTGTGCCGTGAACGTCATCCTCCTGCTTCACATACCTGAGACACCTCATGAAACAGACGCTGCTCCATACGCTATTCGCCTTCGCGACCTTGATCTGCGCCACCGCATGCCACGATACGGACGATCCCGTCAACTCTCCGATGCCACAGGCCGGCTTTCTCGAATCGAGCCTTGCCGACCGCTATTGGAGCGAAGAGATCCACTTTCTCTATCAGCGGGACAACCGCCCGGAGGTTTACATGGATCCCGAAACCATCGTTGAGACATTCGACGTCGACGGCGGCAGCCCGTTTACCGACCAGGTGCTGCTCGAGGCAATCTACCTCGACCCCGACAACCGACGACTCATCCGCTACGTTGCGCCGGATGCCGAAGGACGATACACGGGATGCTATCTGAACCAATACACCATCGAATACGACGAATACGAATCAGCCATCCGCATCCGCACGCCGCATGACTCGCTCCGATATATGGGGGCTGTCACCGAATCACTCCTGTCAGTCATCTCCCTCACCGAGGATCGGGTCGTTTTCGATGCCCCCATCAAACCCTTCATTCGCCTCAACTGGGAGCTCGATACCCCACGCGACGAGGCCATCACAAAACGCTATCTGGGATTGCGAATCATCTGGACCCGTCGGGATGCAGAGGCGTTCCGCTGGGCTCAGCCACTCGATTGACCCTTGAATCCGCATTGAAAAGCGCCGTCACGACCGGCCGACATACGACATACGACAAAAGCCGGGAAACCTCCCTCTGTGAGGTGATCTTCCGGCTTTTATTTTTCCAGGTCCTGCCTTCCGATCAGAGTCCCCGGCGCAGACAAGTGCCGCACCGGAGAGCACCGTATCGGAGAGAAGCCCTGCTCCGCCCCTACTTGAACGGGCTGTCCGGCTCACGCGACATGACCAGATAGAACATCCGGTCCAGGAAGGCCGGCGCAAACTTCTTGACAAAGTGCGTGGCACGCCCCTCGATCTCCATCAGGCAGAGACGTTTGCGCTTCAGAATGCCGCGTGCAACAATCCGGGCCACCTGCTCGGGCGTCATCATCTTGGCTTCGTTTCGCGGCGTAGCCCCCTGCTGCGATCCGTCGGCCGTAAGGGCCGAAAAACGCACGTTCGATGCCGTAAATCCGGGACAGGCCACCATCACGTGCAGCCCCTTCTTCAGGTTCTCGATACGCAACGTCTCGAGAAATCCCGTCATGGCATACTTCGATGCCGAATAGCCCGTACGCCCCGGCAGTCCATGCAATCCGGCCACCGACGAAATGCCGACCACCGAACCCTTCGTTTGCTGCAGGTAAGGCAAGGCATATTTGCAACAATTGACCGTCCCCCAAAAGTTGACGTCCATCAAGCGATGCAGCACCTCGAGATCCACGTCATCGAAAATAGCCCGCATCGAGAGTCCCGCATTACAGATCAGCACATCCACCCGGCCGAATTTCTCGACCGCAGTATCAATCAGCGCCTTGCACTCCTCGGGCTTGACCACATCCACGGCACACCACGCCGCCTGTCCACCCGCCTTGCGGATTTCGTCCACCAGGGCTGCCAGTTTCTCGGCGCTGCGGGCCCCAAGGACCACGCAGGCCCCCTGCGCGGCATAGACACGCGCCATGGCCTCACCGATACCGGACGATGCACCGGTGATCACGATCACCTTATCCTTCAAACTTTTTTTCATGAGATTCACTTGTTGTTTATTCGTCGATTTCGATCTGCATTCCGTCGTGTGCCAGATGCACCCCCTCGGGCAAGGCGGCATCCGCCACCACATACCGTCCGATTTCGTGCGAAAGGTGCGTCAGATAGGCCTCACGGGGATGGATCCGGCGGATCAGTTCCAATGCCTCTTCGACATTAAAGTGCGAATCGTGCGGACGGTAACGCAACGCATTGACTACCAACACTTCCACACCCTGCAGTTTTTGTATCTCCGACTCCTCGATGCTCTTGAAGTCAGTCAGGTAGGCCAACCGTCCGAAGCGGTATCCCGTCACTTCGAAACGGGGCGAATGGTGTCCTGACACGGGCACGATCTCCACCTCGCCGATGCGAAACGGCACGGCCGGATCGATCTCGTGGAGTTCGATCTCGGGCACCCCCCGGTATTTATCCTCGGCAAAGGCATAGTCGAAGTCCTTGCGCACGCTGCGCAACGTGCGTGGCGTGGCGTAGAGATCGACCCGATGGATCGTCGGGTAATCCACAAAATTGAAGGCCCGCACGTCGTCCAACCCTCCCGTATGGTCCTTGTGTTCGTGGGTCAACAGGATGGCGTCGATGTGCCGCACGCCGGTACGCAACATCTGATAGCGGAAATCGGGTCCGGCATCAATCACCAGGCGGCATCCGCGTGTCTCGACCATAGCCGAGGTGCGCAGGCGCATGTCGCGGGCATCCTCCGACGTGCAGACCTCGCACCGGCATCCGATCACGGGCACCCCCTGCGAAGTTCCGGTTCCCAGAAAAGTCAATTTCATCATCTCTCTCCAATCACCCGCCCCATGTGCGGTTCGGCCCCATTCCGGACATACCGCACCACCCTCCGCAACCGGTCCCGGATGGGTGAAGCAAACCTGCGGGAAGATTTTGCCGGACAAAGGTACGGCTTTTATTCGGTTTTCCACACCGTTTCTGCTCAGATTCTTCCGGCATATTCTGAAGGGGAGGAGGAGATCCGGAGTGCCGTCGCATCAAACAGCCTACGGACACGATGTCCACATCAGGCCGGCTTCAACGGCTTGCCGCCCCCAGTCACATAACCTGCTCGACACTCCAGACAAAGGCACGTGAGCCCTGCATCCGGGTCTCGGCATCCAACGCCCGGAAGGCCTCCAACAGCGGCTCCACCTTGTCATCCTCGACAATGGCCAGCAGCGAGGTATTCATCGAAGGCCAGGCATGCGTTCCGTAGTGTGGTTCGCCATCGAACGAGCCCCGTCCCTCGGTCAATGCCCAGCGCGTAAAGCCCCGGATCCCCTGCTCATCCAGAATACGATTCACGCGGTCGGTGAGGGCCTGGTTATAGGAATAGAATACGGCTTTCATAGGTCATTTGCTCCATTTTTTACAACACGACTTAACTTACTTTCTTACGGACGTCGGTCCTTCCTTACTCTACTCCCGGGCCTGCGCCAGCCGTCGATCGGCCTTACGCTGTGCACGACCCACAAGAATCGAATACAGTACCGGGACGATGAAGAGCGTCAGAATCGTCGAGAAGGTCAGTCCGCCGATCACGGCAATACCCATCGGTTGCCACGTTTCGGAACCGGCACCCGTACCGATAGCCAGCGGAACCATACCGAGGATGGTCGTAAACGAGGTCATCAGTACGGGGCGCAGACGGCTCTTGCCGCCGTCAATCACGGCGTCGGAGACACTCGACCCGCGCTCGATCAGCAGGTTCATGTAGTCGACCATCACGATACCGTTCTTTGTCACGATGCCGACCAGCATGATGGCGCCGATCAATGCGATGAGCGACAGCGGCGTCGACGTGATCCACAAGGCCAGGAAGACGCCCGTGAAGGCGAACGGGATGGTAAACATAATGATGAAGGGGAATTTGAGCGATTCGAACTGCGTAGCCATCACGATGTAGACCAGCACGACAATCAGTCCGAAAAGAGTCAACAGATCGGAGAAGGCGTCGCCCTGATCTTCGACCGTACCACCCACCTCGAGTGCAATGCCATCGGGTACGGGGTATTCGTCGATGATGCGCTGCGCCTCGGCCACCACGTCGCCCAACGCCACACCGGCACCGAGCGACGATTCGACCGTAATGACGCGCTGTCGGTTTTCGCGTTCGATCATCGGCGCGGCAAACTCCTCGACCACGGCTCCCACCTCACTCAACTTGACGGGCCGGCCCTGGGCATTATAGAGGCGGATGTTTTCGATGTCGTCTACCGACTTGCGGAACGGCTCGGCATAACGCACCACGATGTCGTATTCGTCGCCGTCTTCACGATATTTCGAGGCAACCAGACCGTCGATGCGGTTGCGCACGGCCTGCGAAGCCGTAGCACTGTTCAGACCGTAGTACGACAGGCGGTCGCGGTCGAAGACGACGTTGTACTCGGGACGCAGTTCGTCACGCGACAACTGCACGTCACGCGTACCGGGAATCGCCTTCATGCGATCCATCAACTCGTGCGCCACGCGGTTCGTGAGGTCCGTATCGTAACCGAAGACCTTGATGTCGACCGTACTCGACCCACTCATGTTACCCATCTCACCACCCGGCGTGATGGTATATTCGCGCACCTCGGGAATGCGGTCCAACTCCTCGCGCAGCAGGTCCGAGATGAGGTAGATCGAACGTTCGCGCCCCTCGACGTCGGAGAGACGCATGTTGTAGTTGAT
Organism: uncultured Alistipes sp.; assembly: GCA_944320665.1. Lineage (GTDB taxonomy): Bacteria > Bacteroidota > Bacteroidia > Bacteroidales > Rikenellaceae > Alistipes. The sequence continues at coordinate 25,277 of CALUII010000002.1, forward strand.
GATGTGCGACCCGGTGGTCTGCATCGCCGCAAAGGCATCGTCCGACGAGTTGGCGCCGGCCGAAGCCGAGACCAGCACGATCTCGGGAAAACGGTCGTAGATGATGCTGTCGATCTGCCGTGCAATGCGGGCCGTATATTGGACCGAGAGGTTCTGTTCAAGTTTCACGACAGCCGTGATGCGGCTGTTGTCCGACGGCGGGAAGAACTCCGTGGGGACCTGTCCCAGCAACACGAGCGAGACCAGGAAGAGTCCCATCATCGAAAAGAAGGTGATTCTCCGGTGGCCCACGCACCAGGCCAGCGAACGGGCATAGGCACTGTCAAGAGCCGCCAAAGCCCGGTCGATGGGTTTGTAGACGATGCCGATGCCCTTGTAGGTATGGATTCCGCCCTCCTTCTTGAGCAGGAAGGCCGACATCATCGGTGTCAGCGTGATGGCCGCCGTCGTCGACACGCAGACGACGATCGAGACGATCCAGCCCAACTCACGGAAGAGGATGCCGGCCATACCCGGAATCATCGTCAACGGCAGGAATACGGCCACAACCACGAGTGTCGTGGCAATGACCGACAGCCACACCTCGTTTGTGGCATAAATGGAGGCCTCCTTCGGACTTGACCCGCGTTCGATGTGCGTCGTGATGTTCTCAAGCACCACGATGGCATCGTCGACGACCATACCGATGGCAATCGAAAGCGACGACAACGAGATGATGTTGAGCGTCGAACCCGTAGCATAGAGGTATATGAACGAGCAGATCAGCGAGACCGGGATCGTCATGCAGATGATGAGCGTGGCGCGCCACCGCCCGAGGAAGATCATCACCACGAGCACCACGAAGACAAAGGCATAGAGCACCGTTTCGGAGAGCGACCCGATGGCGTCGGTAATCTCCTCCGACCCCTCGAAGATGAGCTCCATGTGCACATCGCGCGGCAATGTTTTCTGAATTTCGGGCAGACGCTCCTGGATGTCGCGCACGATATTCACCGTGTTGGCACCGGACTGCTTCTGGATCATCACGCGCACGCCCAGACGTCCGTTCACGCGTTCGTCCATCGTCGACTTTTCGAGCGTGTCGCGGATCTCGGCCACGTCCGAAAGCATCACCGTACGCCCGCCGGCATTCGACACCACCACCTTGCGCAACTCGTCCGACAACTGGAATTCGCCGTCGGCCTTCACGTTGAACGTATTGTTGCCGATGTCGATCGTTCCGCTCGGAATATTAACGTTCTCGGCGGCGATGATCTGCCCCAACTGCTCGACCGTGAGGTTATAGGCTTCGAGTTTCTTGGGGTCGACGTTCACCTGCACCTCGCGTTCGGGAGCGCCCACCACTGAAACGGCCCCCACCCCGTCCACACGGTTGAGCACGTTGACCAATCGGTCGTCGAGAATCTTCTGCAGGGCCGGATAACTCTCGTCGGCCGTGATGGCGAGCATCATGATCGGCATCATCGAGGTCGAGAACTTGAAGATCGTCGGATAATCCACCCCCTCGGGCAACTCCGACTGCACGCGGCTCACCACGTCACGGATCTCGTTGGCCCCTTCGTTCAGATCGGAGCCGTACTCGAACTCGACCGTTACGAGCGAAACGTTGTCCTGCGACTGCGAGGTGAGCTTCTTGAGGTTGCTGACCGTATTGAGGTTGTCCTCAAGCAGGCGCGTGATGTTGGTCTCGATCTCCGAAGCGTTGGCACCCGGATACATGGTGATGACGCTGATCATCGGGATCTCGATCTCGGGATACTGGTCCACCGAGAGTTTCGACAGCGAGAAGAGTCCGAAGACCATCACTCCGACGAAGATCAGAATCGTGGAGATGGGTTTGCGTACCGCTCGTTCGTAGATTTTCATAGGCTCATGTCTCCGTTAAGGGAAAGGTTCGTTGCTATTCGTGCAGCACCTCCACGCGTGCGCCGTCCGCCAGTTTCGAGAGGGCCGTGATGGCCACCTGCTCGCCAGCCGCCACACCCGAGAGAATATCGACCCGGTCGCCGACCTGCCGTCCGACCTCGACCGAGCGACGCTCGGCCACGCTGTCGCCACGCACCACGTAGAGGTAGCGTTCGGCCGATCCGACCTGCTTCTGCACGGCCACATCGGGCACCAGCACCCCCTGCCGCGTACCCATGTCGAAGATCGTCCGGGCGTACATTCCCGGACGCAACGTATTGCGGTCATTGGGCACGCGTACCTCCACGCGGAAGGTCCGCGTCGCTGCATCGAGTGCCGGATAGATCAGCGACACCGTCCCTTCGAACTCCGCATCCGGGAAAATGTCGACCTCCAGCTTCACGGTCATCCCCACCTTCACACGCGGGAAAAACTGCTCCGAGATATTGACCATCACCTTCAGCGGATTGATCTGCATCACGTGCAGCACGGGCTGTCCCGTGAGCAGGTCGCCCGCCTCGGCATTGCGTGCCGTGACGACACCCGAAATCGGCGAACGGAACTCGATGTTGCGATGGAGGTTGTCGACAATCTCACGCTGTACGTCCAGTTGCGCCCGCGCCTGGTCGATCTGCTGGGCCGAGATGCCCCCTGCCTCGTAGACGGGCAACAGGCGGTTGTAGTCGTTCTCGACGGTACGCAACTGCACGAGTTGCTGGTTGTATTGCGTCGGATCGAGCGTCACCAGCACGTCGCCTTCACGGACCTCGTCACCCACATCGGCCCAAATTCGGGCAATGTGCACGCCCGACGCCGCCGGCGTAATATCATTTTCGCGATAGGGTTCAATCTCCGAGGTGAAAACCTCCGAAAGTACCACCTCGGCGGCCGTCGCCTCGGCCGTGCGCGTCAACACGCGCGGCTCCTCGGCGGTCGTTTCACTCGTCTTGCGGGAGCCGCAGCCGACCAGAAGTCCGGCCACGCCCAACAGCAGCATTACTCTCTTCATGTGCGTTATAGTCTCTGTTTCATTCGTTTTATCATCCAAATCCGGAGTCTTTCGCTACTCCTCGCGTCCGACGATCCGATCGTACTCCGCACGGGCCGTCAGATAGTCGTAAATCGCCTGCGAATAGTTCAACTGCGCCTGCACCATATTAAGTTGCGAGGTGTTGAGTTCGAGGATCGTGCCGGCACCGGCCCGATAACGCGTATCGGAGATGCGGTAAGCCTTCTCGGCCTGAGCCACGGTCTGCTCCTGGGCAAACATCGTCTCCCGAGCTGTCTCGAGGTCGTTGAGCGCCGAGCGCACCTGCACGTCGAGTTGCTGGGCCGTATAGGAGCGCTGCAAATCAATCTGCTCGATCTGGTTGCGGATCTGCCGCGCCCGATTGACGCGGGTCAGTCCGGCAAACAGAGGCACCGAAACCTGCACACCGGCCGACACCGGGTGCTGCCACCAGAACGAACTGCTTCCTCCGGCAGCAGCCGGACTGCCCATCTGCCCGAAAGAGCCGAGTTGCGACATATCGAGGTCGTTACCCGTGATCACCGCATTGAAGAAAGCGGCCACGGTCGGCCAACGTGACGCATTCGACACCTTGAGTTGGTGATGGAGCAGCTCACGCTGCAGATCGAGCGATCGCAGATCGGAGTTCTCCGCAAGGTCGGTCGTGAGACCGTCGGTACCCGACAGGACCTCGTCGCGCAGATCGTCCAGCGACCCCACGACCTCGACCTCCACCTCCTCGGGAATCGAGAGATACATTTTCAACAGCAACTTGGCCACGTCGATCGAATTGCGCGTCTGCAGGATCGTCGGCTTCAGATTGCTCAACTGCACCTGGGCCGAGAGCAGATCATACTCCGAACTGAGCCCGTTGCGGTACTGCACCTCCGTATCATCGACCGTACGTTGGAGATTTGCCTCCGACTGCTGCAAAACATCAAGCGACTCCTCGGCCAGCAGGATATTATAGAAGGCCTTCTTCACGTCGGCCACCAGCGTAATGCGTGAGCCACGCGCCGTCTCGACCGCAGCTTCGAGCTGTGTACGGTTCATCTTCAGCGTCCGGAAGACAGTCGGCGCAAAGAGCGCCCACGTGGCATCGGCCTGTGCCGCCAACGTATTGTCGGCACCGAACGAAAGGCCCTTGGCCATCTCCTGCTTGACGATCGAGCGGGTATATGACCCGCTTACCGAGAGCTGCGGAATCCAGCTGCCCCAGGTCTCACGGCGCACGTAATCGTAACGCTGCACCTCGAGATCGGCCATGCGGATCGTCGGATTTTCGCTCAGCGCCAACTCCAGCGCCTCGTCCAATGTCAGGCGCATCTGCGCTTCGGCACGACATGGGGCCATCACCGCACCAAGCAGAAACAGCAACACGATCGACAGCCGTGCTTTTGTCATCGTAGTATTCATCATCACCATACGGGTTGTATCACTCCTCACCGGAGGGGGTAAAAATGGCATGCGCCACGAGGTATTCGTCAATCATTGCCACCCCCCGGGGTGTGGCAATGCCCCGGAAAAAGGTGGCCATAATCTGCAGAAAAGCCTCCCGCTCGGTCATCCCGCGCGGAGGCGTCAACTCTCGCAGGAAGATCAATGCCGCAGCCGTATGATAGAGCAACGACATGGCCAGTTCGATATTGATCCCTTTGATGAAGAATCCGTCGGCCACTCCTTTCTCCAGATATTCGTGCAGCCCCTTGCGGTTGCGTTCGTCCCGTTCGCGGAACAGACGCGTGAAGATTGCCGGGTAGAACTTCCGCAAATTGGCCATCAAACGGCTCACCGTCTCCGATTCGTTCATCACGTCGTTCAGGATGATGAAAATTGCCTCCAACATGTTGTCGGCTCCGGCCGCCAGTTCGGCCTGCCGTTCGGCCCGCTTGTCAAAATAGCAATTCATGGCCAGCCACAGCAGCCCCTCCTTGTCGCCGAAGAGCTCATATAGCGTACGCTTCGACACACCGAGTTTCGCCGCAATGTCATCCATGCGGACCGACTTGATTCCCTGCTCCACGAACAACTTCATGGATTCGTATACGATGCGATCTTTCTGAATCATACACTCAATCGTCTTTTGCGATTATTCGACACACGCGATGCCTTGTTTCGGTCTGCCATCCGAAAAGCCAGGCTGCATCCGCACGATCAATCCATCCGCCTGCAGCCTTACGAAAGCTCCTCAATGCCCGAGGTATTTTTTCGTACAATGAGCTGACCGACAATACGGTACTCTTCGCACGCCCAAACACCTCGGCCCGGCAAGAAATTTTCTTCCCTCAACAAATATAAGAAAAAACCATGAAACACAAAAAGTTTTCATGGTTTTATTCCGCAATTTCATTCGCCTGCCCTTCCGCCTGGCGAGCATCGCACCTGTGTGCAATAAAGAAAAGCGGCACTCCCGGAATTGGGGAGCACCGCCATCTAAAAAATTCTTGACTTCAACAAGTCGGCATCACGCGTTGTTGGTCGCAGCCTCAAGCTTCTTCATGATCGAGAAGATGAAGAGTGCCGAGATGAGGCAGAGCACAATCAGAATACCCCACAGCACCCACAACGGAAGACCGCCCCAGAGCATACCGATAATCGAAACAAGGTAGTTACCCACGGCCGTAGCACCGAACCACAGACCCATCATCAAACCCTTGTACCTCGGGGGAGCCACCTTCGATACGAACGAGATACCCATCGGCGAGAGGAAGAGCTCGGCGAATGTCAGTACGAGGTAGGTGCTGATCAGCAGGTTCGGCGTCACACGATAGTCACCCGTAGCTGTAGCCAGATCGTTCGGAATAGGCAGACCGATCGAGCCCAAAGCCATGATGAGGAAGCCGATGGCGGCGATGAACATACCGATACCGATCTTACGCGGTGCCGAGGGCTCCTTGCCACGCTTGGCCAGGGCTCCGAAGACGGCCATCGAGACTGGCGTCAGAGCTACTACGAAGAAGGGGTTGAACTGCTGGAACTTCTGGGGCAGGATCTCGACCGAAGCGTTGCCCATGGATTGATACTTCCATACGAGCAGGGCGATCGACGCGAGGGTTACGATACCCGAAATCCACTTGCCGCGGCGCGAATCCGACTGGAACGTCGAGAAGAGTGCATAGACCGCAATGACGATGAGCACCAGGTTGAAGACGTCGAAACCGATACGCGTCAGGCCCGTAGCCTCGGCAGCCGTGTAGTCACGTGCGAAGAACGTAAGCGTCAGACCATTCTGGTGGAAGGCCATCCAGAAGAAGATGACCACGGCAAAGACGAGCATCAGAGCCGTCACACGCGACTTGGTCTGTGCCGGAGTCAGCTCGACCTGAGCCGTATGGCCGGCAGCAGCCTCCTGTTTGGCATTCACGTCGGCGTGCTTGAAGGTGCGGCGACCTGCGAAATAGATCAGCACCGAAACCACCAGCGACACGCAGGCCAGGGCAAAACCCCAATGATACGAACCCGAAAGGCTGTCGATGTATTTGTTTGCAAAATCCGTAAGATTCTCAGTCCACTGAGCGCCCTGAGCGGCAGCCAGATCGGTAAACTTGGTCAGGGCATCGCCCGAAAGCGTACCGTCGAGGTACTGGTGAGCCAAAGCCGGGATGTCGCCGTTGTAGGAGAAACCGTCACGAGCCATGTACCACTTCGTAATCTTCTCGGCAGCCGTCGGAGCGAAGAGGGCACCGATGTTAATGGCCATGTAGAAGATCGAGAAGGCCGTATCGCGTTTGGCCGAATACTTCGGGTCGTCGTAGAGGTTTCCGACCATCACCTGCAGGTTGCCCTTGAAGAGACCCGTACCCAATGCGATCAGTACCAGTGCACCGACCATGGCAGCCACACCGGCAGCGTTGCCGCCCACGGGAATAGCCAGGCACATGTAACCGATGAACATCACGGCAATACCCGTGGTAACCATCTTTCCATAACCGAACTTGTCGGCCAGGTAACCACCCAGAATGGGGAGGAAGTAGACCAGCGCGAGGAATCCGGCAAAGATGTTGGATGTAACCGCCGCGGAGAAACCGAACTTCGCCTGCAGGAACAAGGTGAAGATCGCCAGCATGGTGTAGTACCCGAAACGCTCACCGGTATTGGATAGCGCCAGGAAGTACAGACCTTTAGGTTGTCCTTTGAACATAGATTTGAGTAGTTTTTTTGAGTTATTTGGTTAATTAAATTCTAATGAATTTCACGAGTCCAGCAAGGTCGTTGCCTTCGCTACGAACGGACAAATATAATAAAATTTTTTGTATTTCAGAACATTCCCATACATTTCTTCAAATTCCCAGTCCTCACTTTTTTTGCGCCAGCCACCCGCCAGCCACACACACGCAAGACAATGTAATACAATGCGTTATACTCCACACGCGCCCCATTCGGAAACATCTGCTTCGAAACTGGAGCATTCTGATGATGAGATTCCGCGCGCAATACGATTATTTTCGTATATTTGTAGAAAGAACCCTATTTTATTCACTTATTCACAAACAACCCTATGCAACTCATACGACTTCTGCGTTACTCGGGCGTACTCCTGATTTCGGGACTGTTACTCAGCTCCTGTGCCGTACGGACCCCGAAACACAGACCCACACCACCGCCTCCCGCCATGCATCATCCGCAACCTGCTCCCCACCCGGGCGATCGTCCGCATCCCGACCGGAAGCCCGACCTGCCTCCTCCGGGTCATGGGCCCAAGGAGCACCCCAAGACCAAAAAGGAGAAAAAAGAGGAGCGCAAACTTCGCAAGGAGGCCCGCCGCAAGCAACCCCCTCGTCCCGAGGCCGGACACCCCGGAGCCCCCGTCCCGCCCCCGGCACGGAGCGACAAAGCGTGACTCGGATGCGCGCAGGCTGTGCCCGCTCCAAGCGACACAGCCCTTTCCGGCTGCAATCATCGCCTTCTCCATCCAGGTTCCATTACCCAAACGTTACGTAATTTCTTACACAAGACCTACCGACCATGGGAAATACCTCACAAAGATTGCCAATCGTCGCACGCGACGAATGGTTGCGTCCGGTCGAAGAGGAGCTCAACCGACGCTATGCCCGATACACGGATCGTTTGGCAGCTATTCGGCGTGCCGCCGGTTCGTTGGTTGACTATGCCAACGGCCACCACTATTTCGGCTGGCAACGCGACGAGGATCTGGCCGGATGGTGGTTCCGCGAATGGCTGCCCGGCGCACAGGATGTCTATCTTTTCGGGGATTTCAACGGCTGGCAGCGTACCCAGCTGCGCCTCGACCGCAACAACGACGGCGTTTGGAGTATCTTCCTGCCCGACGCACTCTACGCCGAAAGATTGACCCACGGCTCGCTCTACAAAATCCATGTCCACGGAGACAACGGCTGGCACGACCGCATCCCGGCCTATGCTACGCGTGTGGTACAGGACCAACACACGAAGGATTTCACGGCGCAGTTCTGGCAGCCGGATACCCCCTTCGACTGGGGCGACGATGCAGCGTTCCGCCCCTCGGAACAAGAACCGCTGCTCATCTACGAAGCCCACGTCGGCATGGCCCAGGAGCGCGAAGGGGTCGGCACCTACCGCGAATTCACCGAAAAGATTCTGCCCGTCATCCACCGCGACGGCTACAACGCCGTGCAGCTTATGGCCGTGGCCGAACATCCCTACTACGGGTCATTCGGCTACCATGTATCGAGTTTCTTCGCCCCGTCGTCGCGCTTCGGCACACCCGAAGAGCTGAAGACCCTCGTGCGACGGGCCCACGAATTGGGGCTGGCCGTCATCATGGATCTGGTCCATGCCCACTACGTCAAGAACCTCAACGAAGGGATCAACGCCCTCGACGGCACGGATCACCTCTATTCGAAACCGGGCGAAGCCGGCTACCAGCGCTACTGGGATTCGATGGTATTCGACTACGGCAAAGGTGAAGTGGAGCATTTTCTGCTGTCGAACGTGAAGTATTGGCTCGAAGAGTACCACTTTGACGGTTACCGCTTCGATGGAGTCACTTCGATGCTCTACCACCATCGTGGCTACACCGACTTCGATTGCCGCGACCGGTACTTCGACCAGGGCGTCGACACCGCGGCCCTCACCTACCTCACGCTGGCCAACCGACTGGTACACGACCTGCGGCCCCGCGCCGTAACCATTGCCGAAGAGGTGAGCGGCATGCCGGGCATCTGCGTGCCGATCGACGACGGCGGCATCGGATTCGACTACCGGCTCGGGATGGCTATTCCGGACTTCTGGATCAAGGAGCTGAAAGACGTTCCGGACGAGGCGTGGGACTTGGGTGAGATGTGGCACGTAATGACCGACCGCCTGCCCGGCGTGCGAACGGTAGCCTATGCCGAATCGCACGACCAGGCGCTTGTAGGCGACAAGACGATTGCCTTCCGACTGATGGACAAGGAGATGTACGACCATATGGACCGTGCATCGCAAAGCGTGGTGATCGACCGAGGCATGGCTCTGCACAAGATGATCCGACTGATGACAATCGCTGCGGGCGGTTCGGCCTATCTGAATTTCATGGGTAACGAGTTCGGACATCCGGAATGGATCGACTTTCCGCGCGAAGGAAACGGCTGGAGCTATGCCCATGCGCGCCGCCAGTGGTCGCTCGCCCGAAACGGGCTGTTGCGCTACAGTTGGCTGGGAGATTTCGACCGCGCGATGCTGCACATCGTGAAACGTTGGGGGGTGCTTGACGAGGAGTACCCTTATTGTCTGCAGATGGACACACAGAACAAAACGTTGGTTTTCACACGCGGCGCCTTGCTCTTCGTCTTCAACTGGAGCCCCACGGCGTCGATTCCCGACTACGATTTTCCGGTACGTGAGGCCGGACGCTACGTACCGGTGCTCTCGACCGACGAACGGCGATTCGGCGGCACGGAGCGTGCCGACATGAAGGCCGTACACTTCACCCTTCCCGTGTGCGAGGCCGACGGTACGGAACGGCCTCACCTGCGCATCTACAACACCTCACGCACGGCCCAGGTCTTCCGGCGACTCAAGCGGTAAGCCTAACGGCACTGACAAACTAGAAGGGCGCTCTTCACAAGGAAGAGCGCCCTTCTCACTTTCCACAGGCCACGCCCGATCAGATCAATGCCCGCGCCGCCTCCAAAGCCTTCGAGTAATCGGGCTCCGAGGTGATCTCGGGTACATACTCCACATAGCGGATGGTTCCTTCGCGATCGATAACCACCACGCCACGCGTGAGCAGCGCCAATTCACGAATCAGGAATCCGTACTTGCGACCGAAATCATGACCGTTGTAGTCCGAATAGACATAGGAGCGGTCGATACCCTCGGCAGCGCAGAAACGCTTCTGTGCAAAGGGCAGATCGGCCGACAACGAAAGCACCACCACGTCATCGCCCAGTGCTGCCGCCTCCCGGTTGAATCGCTTGGTCTGCAACGAGCATACGGGCGTATCGATCGACGGGAAAACGCTGATGATTCGCACCTTGCCATCGAACTGTTCGGACGAAACGGGCTGCAGCGCAGCATCCGTCACCGTAAACCGGGGAGCTTTCTCCCCGACGTGTGCAGGCGTCCCTTCCAACGTCACGGGATTGCCTGCAAAAGTAATCTTCTGATTCATATTCCTACACATTTTTATAAGTGTGATTTCACCTCTCTCCAAAAAACCGAAGCACCCGGCCACCGGCTTTGCTCCGCCGCCCTGCGTGGCGGCAGAGCAAATTCGATGCCGTCGTTACTTCAGCTCGAAAGCCACCGTACCGCGAATATCGGCTGACGAAGCACCGACCATGGCCTCGAACGTACCCTTTTCAGCCACCCAGCGGCCCTGCGTATCGTCATAGTACTTCAGCGCCTCGACCGTCACGGGGAAGGTCACCACCTTCGTCTCGCCCGGTTCAAGTTGCACCTTCTCGAAGCCCTTGAGCTCCTTCACGGGGCGCGGCAGCGACGACTCGCAATCGGCAAGGTAGAGCTGCACGACCTCGGCACCAGCCCGGTCACCCGTATTGGTCACCTCAACCGAAACATTCAGCGTACCGCGTTCGTCGATCGACTTGCGGTCGGCCGTCACGGCACCGTACTCGAAGGTCGTATAACTCAACCCGTGGCCGAAGGCAAAGAGCGGAGTCGTGCCCTCCTTTTCGAGCCAACGATAACCCACGAAAATACCGTCCTTGTAGTAGGTCTTGCCGTCGTGCGGGAAGATCGAATCCGTAGCATGAGCCCCGTTGTCCTCCAGACGCACCGGGAACGAGAAAGGCAGTTTGCCCGACGGATTGGCATCTCCGAAGAGCACCGAGGCCAGCGCATTACCCGCTTCGGACCCCAGATACCAGACCTGCATGATGGCCGGCACCTGCTCAACCCACGGCATCGCCACGGCATTGCCGCTCACGAGCGCCACGACCAGACGGGGATTAACCGCAGCCAACGCCTCGATCACGCGATCCTGTTCGTAAGGCAGTTCCAACCCCTCGCGGTCCGTACCCTCGCAATCCTGACGGTCACTCTTGTTCAGTCCGCCGACGAAGACCACGGCATCGGCCCCGCGCGCCGCCTCAACCGCCTCGGCGATCAGTGCACCGGCACTGCGGTCATCGCGCAGATTCTGTCCCGAAGTTACGCCGTTGTACTCGCCTCCGACATCACCCACGTAGCCGCGCACCCAGACCACTTCGGCCCGATCGCCCACGCGGGCGCGGATGCCATCCAGGGGCGAAACCTCACGCTGCACCTTGAGCGATGACGATCCGCCGCCGACGGTCATCATCTTCACGGCATTCTCGCCCACGACCACGATGCGCTTCATTCCGTCGAGATCGAAAGGCAACGTCTTGTTCTCGTTGCGCAGCAGGACAATCCCCTCCTCTCCGATACGACGTGCCGCAGCGTAATGCTCCTCGGAACGCATCGAACCGAAAGGTTTGTAGGGATTCATTGCCGTGCGGAACGTCAGACGCAGTACACGACGCACCTTGTCGTCCAGCTCGTCGGTACCGACCTCGCCGCGTTCAATCTTCTGCAGATAGGGCTCCGCCATGTAGTAGTTGTCGTAGGCGTTCGTCGCGCCCATGGTAAGGCCATCGGTCCACGTTCCGAACTCCAGATCGAGTCCGTTATGAATGGCCTCGTTCGTATCGTGCACGCCTCCCCAGTCCGAGATCACGGCACCGTCAAAGCCCCACTCGCCCTTCAGGATGTCGTTCAGCAGACGCTGGTTATGGCAACAATGTTGGCCGCGATAGAGGTTATAGGCCCCCATGATGCTCCACGCGCCACCCTCCTCAACGGCCGCCTTGAAGGCCGGAAGGTAGATCTCGTAGAGGGCACGATCATCCAAATCGACGTCGATCGTATGACGATGCGTCTCCTCGTTGTTGATCGCATAGTGCTTCACACAGGCCGCCACCCCATTTTTCTGCACCTCCTGCACGTAAGGCACCACCATACGTGAAGCCAGATAGGGATCTTCGCCCATGTATTCGAAATTGCGGCCGTTGAGCGGCGTACGGTAGATGTTCACACCGGGACCCAGCAGCACGTCCTTTTCGCGATAACGTGCCTCCTCACCGATCGACTTGCCGTAGAGGGCCGCCATCTCGGGATTCCACGTCGCCGCCAGGCACGTCAAGGCCGGATAGGCCACACACGAATCGTTGGTCCAACTGGCCTGGTCCCACTCATCCCACAACACCTCGGGACGGATGCCGTGAGGACCATCCGTAGTCCACAACTCGGGAATACCCAGACGCGGCACACCCGGAGCCGAGAATTTCGACTGGGCATGAATCAATGCGATCTTCTCACGCAGCGTCATGCGGGCCAAGGCATCCTCCACACGCTCCTCGATCGGGGCGTCCGGATCGAGATAGACCGGGCCGGCCGTATGTTTCGGCGTCGGAGCACATGCCACAGCCATCATGCTCAGCAAGCCCACCTGCAACTGCAAAATCGTTCTCTTTTTCATACGATCATCATTATGGTTTTGGTTGCATAAAATCCTTCGTATCGAGACACGACAAGGGGTGGGCCACTCTTCGGCCCGCCCCGTCGCATTTCGTTCTCAGTCGCCGGATCAGAGTTTCACCAGCGAAATCACCGGTTTGTCCTTGCCGGCCGTCAAGTCGATCGTCAACTGATAGGTTGCCCCCTGTTCGAGCGTGGCGCCATCGGCCAGTTCGAGGTTCGTACCCGACAACTTGAGCAGCTTCTCCGTTCCCTCGGCCAACGTCGGATTGGTCATCTCACCGCCCCAGCCGTTCTGGTGGAAATACTTGAAGCTGACGTAGTCGTAACGGAAATAATCGCCTGCCGCCGATCCCTTCTCGGGTCCTGCCTTACCGGTCAGACGGTAAATCGCCGGCTCGACCTCGGCCATGCAGTAGGCCTTACCCTCGGTGAATCCGAACTGCGCATCCTGCGACGGAACACCCAGGCCCCAGGCCATCATCCAGATACCACCGGTGCCGTCGCTCTGCAATTCGACATCCGAGCCATCCATGTTGACACGCTGCACGCGGATCTGCTTCGTATTCTTGTATGCCGTGATGCGGTACTTGCCATCGACCACCTTCACCGTGAAGGTTCCGTCGGCTGCCGGCTGCAGGTAGTTGTCATCGACCCACCAGCCCGTCAGATCGAAACCAGAAAGACCAATCTTCTTACCCTTTGTCAGTTGAAGCATCGCAGCCAGCGTATTCTCGTCGATCTGCTCCACCTCAACCAGATAGGGATCCTCCTCGGTCTCTTCACCGGCCTTCTCCACGGTGAGCACGGCATTGTCCTGACCGGCCGTCATGTCGACCGTGAACCAGTAAGCCACGCCCTCTTCGAGCGTCATTCCGCTCTTCAGATAGAGGTTACCGTCGTCGTGCTTCTCACCCGACTCGTCAACCTCACCCGTACCAACACCCACCAGATCGCTGGCCGACGTCAGACGGTCGTGCTTGAACTCATTGCCCCAGCCCTTGGCCTCGCCATAGAACTTGAAGTTGATCGACGTCGTGCCGACACTCGTGCCGCCCACCAGCGTGATGCGGAACTTGCCCGGCTCGACCGGCACCATGCTCAGGGCCCGCTCGGTCGACCAGCCCACCTCGTTGTCGAGATTCGGTTTGCCGACCTTCTCGCCGATGATCCACAGGGCTCCCGTACCGTCCGCCTGCAGCGAGGCCGGAGCACCGTCCTTGTAAACCTCGGCCGTGATATACTTATGCTGCGTGTCGACCACCGCACGGTAGTTGCCCGACGGAGCCAGCACCTTCAGCGTACCATCCGTCAATTCGAAATAGTCCACGTCGGCCGTATATTCGCCCACGTTCTCCAGGCCGCTCAGAGCCAGCGTAGCGCCCTTCTCCAGATCGAGCGTCAGGGCATACCCTTCGGCCACGGTCTCCATGTACTGGTCGCCGAGTTTCACGGGCACGAGGAAGGGCTCCGTCGCAAAGGTCTTGATGTTGACCTTGATCGTCCACTCACCGGCGTTGAGATACGTATAGGGAATCGGCTCGGTCGATCCTACGGCCAACGTCTTGTTCGTGGCATCCCATCCGAAAGTCAACTCCACACCGCTCTCAAGAGCCGGAGCGCGGAAGTAACCCGAAATGGCCTGCGGCAGATCGGCCGTCAGCGCATAGGTGTAATCCTCGGTGCGAGCAGCCGTGTACTCCTGGTCCTCGGTCACGAAGGTCAGCGACTCGGGATTGGGTCGCGACACCTCGACGTCATACTCCTGCGTCGTCAGGCCGAACTGCACGTTCTGCCCCATCAGACGCAGCGTCGCCGCACCGTCCGAAATATCCTTGTAATAGGGCACTTCGATAGCCCCCCGGTAGGTACCGTTCTCCTTCGTACGGATCTGGGTCTCGGCCACCTTTTCCTCGTCGAAATAGAGCTCCGCACGCAACGTCGAGAGTGCAATCGGATCCTGAAGCGTCACCTCGAAACGGATCGAATCGCCCATGATCGCCTGCTCGCTGCGCGACACGACGGTCATCACCGGACCCACGTCGGTCGTTTCGAGCTCCTTGTCCTTTTCGCAACCCACGGTTCCGAACATCAGAGCCGTCAGCGCGAAACATCCGAATATTTTTTTCATGTTCGTAGTGTTTTTAAGTTAGGTCTATTACTTTTCGCTCCAGCGGAACGATGCAATCGATTGGCCCGGCACCTCGTAGCGGAACCCCTTCTCGGGTCCGGCAACCGTCAGCGTCTGCGGCTCGGCATTGCGGTTAAGCACGATCATCGCATACGAGCCATCCGGATTGCGGAAGGCCAGATAGCTCAGATTGGGCACCTTGATGTCCGATGCCGCGATACGCTGGGCGCCCGGACGTACCACCTTCGAGCAATGCGCCAAATCGTAGTAGTGGCTGTTGAATTTCAGTGTCTTGTAGTCCGACGAGTTGATTTCGATCGCACCATAGCAGGTCGAGCAGCCGCCCGGACGGTAGGGTTTGCCCTCGTTGTCGAGCATCATGTTCCAAAGCAGTACGCCCTTGCCCATGCGGCTGAGCGTACCGAGGAAGATCGACTCGAAATCGTTGATCAGACACCCATCGAACGTGTAGTTCCACGTGCCGATCGACGCCTCGGTGAAATAGATGCTCTTGTCGGGCGCTGCAGCCAGAATGCGGTCCAACTCCGACACATCGCCGCCGTAGTTATGCCAGGCCGATCCGTCGACCCACTTCGATGCCTCGGCATCTTCGTAGATATGAAGCGGATACTGCTCCTGTCCGGCCACTCCATCATAGTTGTAGTTGTGGTCATAGGCCAGGATCTTGGTCTTGATGCCGGCCTGCTCGAAGGCGGGACCCAATACCTTCACGAAGGCGAGTTGATCCTCCCACGGCATGTAGAGCGACATCGAATTGCCGTGGTTCAGCGGCTCGTTCTGCATCGTGATGGCATAGATCGGGAACCCTTCAGCCTCCCACGTCTGCACCCATTTGACAAAGTACTCGGCATAGTCCGCATAGTAGGCCGGATTCAGACGGCCACTGGTCCAACTGTCGTACGGAACCGACGGATCGCTCACCGTACCCTTCATCCACTTGGGACACGACCACGGCGAACCGATGATCTTGATCTCGGGGTTGATGGCCAGGATCTCGCGCAACACGGGGAAGATCCCGTCACGCTCGAGTGCCGGCGTTTCGAAAAACTCGATACCCTTCGTATCACAATAGGTATACTCGTCCATCGAGAAATCCGAGCCACCGATATGCACACGGATGAAGCTGAATCCGACTCCCTCCTCCGGATCGAAGCACTTGCGCAACAATGCGGCACGATCCTCGGACGACATCTTCAACAGGTTGTAACACGAGGCTCCCGTAACAGCCGGACCAAAGCCGTCGATCGTCTGGAAAACCGTCGTAGGGTCGAGTTCGACCTTGTTGGGCGACATCGAAACCTTCGAGAAGTTGACCTCCTGCTGCTCGAACAGATGAGCACCATTGGCCGACGTCACGTAGCAGGCCACATCCGACATTACGGGCTTGTCACCGGGAATCTCTCCGGGCACATCGGGCTTGGCGCCCTCCTTGCTGCTGCCGCAGCCGACCGCAGCAGCGGCCAGCAGCGTCAGCATGCAGATCTGAAAACTCTTCATAAATACGTGTTTCATTCCATTTTGCTTTCCATCGGAACACCGGATCAATAACCGGGGTTCTGGCTGATATTGGGGTTGTTGTCGATAACGCTCGTCGGCACGGGCAGCAGCACGTGGTTGTCATCCATCGCACGGCGTGCCTGCGTATAGGAGTCATACGATGCCGTACCCGGCACATTGGCGTTGTCGCTCACCTGCTTCAGGCGCGAATAATCATCACCGAAGCGCATCAGATCGAACCAACGGTGCCCCTCGAAAGCCAACTCGAGACGACGCTCGTGCAGCACGGCCTCCTTCATCAACTCGACCGAACCACGCTGCTCGGCCGAAAGCGCCGGCAGGTTGACTCGCTCGCGCACATCGTCCACCAGATTCGCCGCACCTCCGGCATCGTTCAGGTTGGCCAGCGCCTCGGCGTGCAACAACAGAATATCGGCATAACGCATCACATAGACCGGCGACACGTTCGTGCGGCATTTATACATGAAGGCATAGTTGTCTTTCGGATAGTGGAACGACCAACCGCAGGCATCATACTTGATCGACGCGTTCATACGCTCCGTATCACCCTCGGCCTCGAATGCCGCAATCAGGTTACGCGACGGCGTACACCATTTGGCCCAATCGAAACTGTCGTTGGGTTTGTAGGCATTGCGGTAGAACATCATCCACATCCACGAACCGCTGCTCTGATTCGGCCACGAGACCTCGAAGATCGACTCCTTGGTGTTTTGGGCAGCCATACCGGAGTCACCCTCCGTAAAACTCCACAAATCCTCGTACTTGTCGCAGAGTTCGTAACCCATTCCTTCGACTGCCTCGCAGCAGCTCTTCACCTTCTCCCAGTTGCGGAAGGGGCGCATGGCATAGAACTTCGCGGCCAGACCGTAGGCAAAGCCCTTCGTAATCTTGTACTTGTTGGTGGCATCCATGGCCGGAGCATTCGTGCATGCATACTCCAGATCCTTGATCAACTGGTTCTTGAGCGTATCCACCGGTTCACGACCCGGGAAGTAGAGCGGATAGACCTCCTCGATGTTCTCCGAAGTGATGGCGGGCGGAATCTCACGCAGCATCGGCACTTCACCATAGAGCTGGTGCATCAGCAACCAGTTGTAGGCGCGCCAGCACAATGCCTCGGAGAGCCACTCGCGGTATTCGGTATCCGTAAGCGACGGATCGTTGGCCTTGACGCGATCGATGTTACAGATGATCTGGTTGGCGTTGTCGATCGCCTTCATCGGGATGTTCCACAGATTGGTAGCGAACTCGTTTTCGCTGTCGATCTGGTTGGACTCGACCGCCACAACCTTGGCCTCACCGAGGTTGCCGCCATAGGCATTGTCCACACGGCAATCGGCCAGCGTCATGAGCTGATACCAGGCCGTCTGATAGTCACCACGCATGTAGTCATACATGGCCGTAAGCTGACCTTCGAGTTGCTCACGGGTTTTGAGGGCGGTGTCGTTCTCGTTCTCCTCCACGGATACGTTGTGCTCCGAGTAACCCGCTTCGGGATACTTGTCCAACTCACACGAGCTCAACGCAGCGCCGAGGCCCAAGACTGCCGCCAGAAACATTATTTTTTTCATATATCAGTCTCCTTTCGATCGTTAGAAGTTAATATTAAGGCCGACAACGACCGTCTTCACGTTGGGATAGGTACCCCAGTCGATGCCCATCGACGTTGCGTCGGTCGACTGGCTCACCTCGGGATCGTAGCCCGAATAGCCCGTCCAGGTGATGAAGTTCTGGAGCGAAATGTAGGGCTGGATACGCGAAATGTAGGCCTTGCGAAGTTTGGGCGAGGTGATGTCGTACGACAGCGTAATGTTCTTCACCTTGAGGTAGGAACCGTCCTCGACCCAACGCGTCGAGTTCTTCAGGTTGTAGGCGTTGGTCGTCGCGCGCGGGATGTCGGTCACCTGACCCGGAATACGCCAACGACGCAATACTTCGGTCGTCTGGTTGTTACCGTTGTTCATACCCTCGGTCTCGATACGCGACGCATTGAAGATATCGTTGCCATACGAGCCCGTGATGAGGACACTCAGATTGAGCCCCTTCCACGAGAAGTTGTTCGTCATACCGAACGTGAATTTCGGGTTGGCATTACCGATCCACGTCTTGTCCGACGGGGTAATCTCACCGTTGCCATCCAGGTCTCGATACATCAGATCACCCGTTTCGGGATCGACGCCGTCCGAGATATAGCCCCAGAACATCGACAGCGGCTGACCCGGGGTCATGCGGATCACGTAGTCGTTCGTGACATCGGCCGTCTTCGAGTAGTAGTAGACCTGCTGCAGCGTCAGCTTCTCGAGTTTGTTGCGGTTGACCGAGATATTCAGGTCCGTAGTCCAGGTGAAGTTGGGTTTGGTGATGTTGACCGACGATACGACGAACTCAAAACCCTGGTTCGACATCTCGCCCTCGTTGCGTGTGAGGTTGGGATAGGGTTCCGGCATCGGGACGGTCATCAACAGATCCTTCGTATACTTGTAGTAGTAATCGAACGTCAGGTTCAGTCGGTTGTTGAACAGGGCGATATCCAAACCGACGTTGGTCTGCGTCGTGGTTTCCCACGTCAGCTCCTCGTTCTTGATGTTGCTCTTGCTGCCCACGGTCGGCACGGCGGTCGACTCCTTGGTCCAGTCGAAGTAGTTGGGGTTGTACTGCTGCAGGTAGCCGTATTCATTCAGACCCGACTGGTTACCGGTCTGACCCCAGCCGGCACGGATCTTCAGGTCGTTGATCCACGAGACATTCTTCATGAACTGCTCACCCGAGATACGCCATGCAGCCGAGAACGACGGGAAGAGACCCCAACGGTGCTTCGGAGCCAGTTTCGACGAACCGTCGGCACGGAAATTGGCCGTCACGAGATACTTGCTGTCGTAATTGTACGACACACGGGCCAGATACGACATGATGGCCCATTCGCTCTTGCCATAGCCCTGGCCGCGCAGACCGCCGTTGTTACCGCCATTGAGGTTGGGCAGCGGGTTTTCGGTCGAGAAGTACGAACGCGAGCCCGAGAGCTGCTCCCAGACGGAGGTCGTAGCCGACGTACCGGCCATCACCTCGAGGTTGTGGACGTTGTTCCACGTATGGTTGTAGGTCAGGATGTTATCGTAGACCATGCGCATATCGTCCGAACGCGTATCGGAGGCCGTTCCGTGCTGCGTGCGGCCATAGCTCGTACGCACCGGATCCAGGTACTCCGACGTATGCACCCAGCGGCGGTCCATCGTCACGGTCGAACGGAACTGCAGTCCCTCGTAGAGATAGAACGTCAGCCCACCCGTCAGGATCAGACGGTCGGTCATCGTCTTGTTCATATCGGTACGAGCCATATTCTCGAGCGGCGAGGTAAGGTTGGCACCGTAGAAGTTATTATAGTACTGACCGGGGTTCTCCGGATCCCAGATCGGCGCATAGGTCGGCGTTGCAATGGTCGAGATGACCACGCCGGCACGGTTGGCACCATGACCCGAGATGATGTCGCCACGATTCGTGTAGTTCGAGTAGGTCACACCGGCATTGGCCGACACCCACTTGTAGACTTTCTGGTCGATGTTGGCGCGGACGTTGTAACGCTCGGCCGACGTGGTGCCGATGACACCCTTCTCGTTGGTATAACCACCACCGATGAAATACGACGTATCGTCGTTGGCGTTCGACACGGAGAACTGGTAATTCTGGTTGACACCCGTCGAATAGGTCTCCTTGAACCAGTCGGTCTGATCGGTCAGATTCTCCGGGAGACCCGATACGGCGCCCGTCTCCTCCATCAGCTCGCGATACTGCTGTGCGTTGAGCACATCGAAGGTCTTGGCTACCTCGGAGATACCGACGAAGGTCGAGAACGAAATATCGGGGCCTTTCTTGCGGCTGCCCTGCTTCGTGGTGATCAGGATGACACCGTTGGCGGCACGCGAACCGTAGATGGCGGCCGACGAGGCATCCTTGAGCACCTGCATCGTCTCGATATCGTTCGGCGAGAGGAACTCGATGGCGTAATCGCCCTCACCCACGGGCACACCGTCGACTACATACAACGGGTCGTTACTCGACGAAATGGACGATGCACCACGCACACGTACGACCATACCCTGACCCGGGGCGCCGTTGGGCTGCATCACCTGCACACCGGCGGCCTTACCCTGCAGTGCGGCCGAAGCCGACGTAATCGGACGCGTCGTGAGGTCCTTGGTCGAAACGACCGACACGGCCGTCGTCAGGTCCTTCTGCTTGACGGTACCGTAACCGATCGCCACCACGGCATCGAGGCTCACGGCATCCTCCTGGAGTGTCACATCCACGAAGCTCTTACCCGTCACATCGATCGTGCGCGAGGTATAGCCCAGGCACGACACTTCGATCGAATTGCTCCCGCCGCGCAGGCCCAGAGTAAATTCGCCATTCACACCGGTCGAGGTTCCATTGGTTGTACCCGCCTCGATCACAGCAGCGCCAACGATGGGGGCACCCTGTGCATCGATCACCTTACCGGACACCGACGGCTGTTGGGCATAGGCCGCACCCGTCCACACCGTGAGCACCAAGGTGCACAGTGCAACGAGCCACCCCGCCCGACAGGTCGATTGCAAAAACTTGCAAAAACTTGTCATAGAATTAGGGTTTAAGTTAGTAAATCAGAAAACAGCTTTCTTAGTAGCTTACATTAACCATGGGCCCCATATTCGGAGCCTAACCAAGAACAAAAATAAGAATTTTCGCTTAGAAACCAAACGTTTCGAACATAAATATAAACAACTACCTGCAATAAGACCTGATAAAAGGTTGTTCCATAAAAGATTACAGTTTTATTTTCGGAGTAAGCATCAATCTCTCCGCATCATTCATATAGCACACTGAATATCTGTACTTTACACCACAACTCACTCTCCACATTCAGATACGACGAGGTCCTGCCGGCAACCGGCAGGACCTCATTCCGAGCTCACTGGAGCCTATTTCTGCTTCGCAACCTATCGGGCTACAATCTTTTGCACCGCCTCACGGGCCTCGGCATAGAGTGCGGGCAGATCCACACGCAACAAGCGCCGATTTTCTACCAGCAGCTCTCCGTCGACCACCACCGTCTCAACATCCGCTGCCTTGGCACAATAGACCAGATCGGGAATCAACTCGTTGACAGGCTGCAAATGGGGCTTCTGCAGATCGATAAGAATCACATCGGCCAATGCACCGGGGCGAATCACACCCAGCTCGTCGCCATACCCCAGAGCGCGGGCACCATTCACCGTCACCATCTTCAACAATTCGTAGGCCGGCAGCGAACAGGGATCACCCGTTGCCGACTTCTGCAGGAACGACGCCGAACGCATCTCCTCCCACATGTCGAGGTCGTTGTTCGAACACGGGCCGTCGGTTCCGATCGTCACCAAGGCCCCGGCCTGCACCATTCGTTCAACGGGGGCTACCCCACTCGAAATCTTCATGTTACTCTGCGGATTATGCGACACAGCCACTCCGCGCGCCACCAGCGTGGCCAGATCCCGTTCATCCACATGCACACAATGAGCCGCCACGGTGTGCTCGTCAAGCACCCCGAGCCGATCGAGGTGCTCTACGGGCGAACATCCGTAACGTTCGCGGATGATCCGCATCTCATCCTGCGTCTCGGAGACATGCGTCATGAAGTGCAAGCCGTGGCGTCGGGCAAACTCCTTGCCACGCACCAGGTTTTCGGGCGATACCATATAGGCCGAATGGGGTGCAACGGCCACACGCACCCGCCCGCTGCGGGCAGCCCGTGCCACGGCCTCCTCCATCTGAGGGAAGACCTCCTCGACGTTCGAGTCAAAATAGTTGCACCCCAACCAAGCACGGATACCCAATTCGTGCACCGGCTCAACGCAGTGATTCTCCCAATAATACATATCGACGAACGACGTCACGCCCCCCAGCAACAACTCGGCAATACCCAAACGGGTACCCACCACCACCTCTTCGGGGCGTTGTTTCGACTCGAAAGGCCAGATATGGTCGTAGAGCCAGCGCATAAGCGGAATATCATCGGCCCGATTGCGTTGAAGCGTCATGGCCGCATGGCAATGCGTGTCGATCAGGCCGGGCATCAGCACCCGGCCGCGGCCGTCGATGCGGTGCACGTCGGGATGTGCCGCACGAAAAGTCTCGGCCTCTTCGGCCCGCTCGGTCACCAGCACGATGCGGTTTCCGTCGATGCCAACCCATCCCGTAAAGACGCCACCTCCGGCCTCGGCCGACGCGGCGGTCATGGGCAGCACCATGCAATTTTCAAACAAAAGCGTCATAATTCACACTCTATCTCAGTGATTTCA
Organism: uncultured Alistipes sp.; assembly: GCA_944320665.1. Classification (GTDB taxonomy): domain Bacteria; phylum Bacteroidota; class Bacteroidia; order Bacteroidales; family Rikenellaceae; genus Alistipes. Next base: position 48,114 of record CALUII010000002.1, read on the forward strand.
CTCCTCTTCATCAACCGAACAGCCCCGCACCGTGATGACCTGCAACCCCTCCACGGCATTGGAGAAGATCTGAATCACCTTGTGAAAGATTCCCGGCTCGCTTTTGATCGGCTGATACGTCACACGGATCACCCCTTCGCCTCCCGGCGACACGGGGCGACGAGGAAAGGTTGCCTTGATACACGAACACGATGTCACGACACGCGTAACGACCAAAGGAACATTTCCCTCGTTGACAAACGGAAAGTCGTAGGACAAATCGCCTCCCCTGCGCGGCACATCGCCAAAATCGTGATACGCCTGCAACAACCGCATCGCAGCTCCCCGCGGCCGCTCCATTCCGACACTGTCGGCGGGCAACCCCTCACCGGAAGCGGCAGCATGCATCGATACGGCCTCGACCTCCGGCCCGGCAACGCCACATCGCGTGCGGACCGAAAGAGTGCTTTCATGTGCCGAGGCCCTCTGTGCCGCAGGCAACAGACCGCAAACTCCGACACACACCAGCATTGCCCTCCGTATTACACTCATTCTCAAAATCATTTCAATCTGAACACATAAGTTATCGTACCGCCCTGTACCGGAGCCTGACTTTCGGTGAACTTCGCCTTGCGGGCCGCCACCAGCGCCGCCTCGATCAACTCCGGATCCGACGAGGTAGACCCCTTGGGCTCGTAAGCCGCCGAGGTGACGTTGCCCGTTGGACCGACGGTCACGCGCACCACCACCTTGCCGCTGCGATTACCCGGATAGGAGGGACGGGGCAGTGCTCCCCGCAGGCCTCGTCCCTGCAAGCCTCGATCAAGTTGATCGAGGCCGTCGGTACTCAAGCCCGGTCCCGTACCGCTGGCCTTATCCTCCCCCTCGGGAGCGTGGGGATTGCCCGCCTGGTCGGGTTCATCGGCCCCACCCTTGTTCATTTTGAACAGGGCACGCGGATTGGGCGTCTGTGTCGTCTCGTCCCGACCGGAGACCTGGGCGGTCTGCTCCACCGGGGCCGCCGTCTCGTGCACACGAGGCTCGTTCGGAGTCCGGCGCGGCGGACGCGGCGGCTCCACGACGGGCGGCTCCGTGAGATCGATGAGGATCGTATCCTCCTTGGCCTCGTCGATCCGGAAGTCGAACGTCACGAAAGCAAACAACCCTCCGAGCACCACTACATAGAGCGCTGCCGCCAAGGTTGCCCAACGTCGTGGCGAACGATCGTTCGGGTTATAGTAATACATAACAGATTCGCATCAAAAAATCAACCATCTTGTGCCGGCCCCCAGGTCGCAAAACAGGCCTCGGAGCCGACCGTGCCCGCATACACGGGCACATCGCCGCACGATCGTCCCAGCTATTGGGCCGACGTAGCCAGAATCAATTTGTAGCCGTTGTCCTTGGCGATATTCATCACCTTCACCACCTCGTCCACAGCCACCGTCTTGTCGCAATGCAACGACACGGTTGCATCCTCCTTATCGCCAAGGCGCTCACGCAGCGCCTGCTCCACACCGTCGATTCCCTGCACACGTTCGAGTTCGACGTAGTAATTGTAGTGCGTCCCCTCCTGCTGGATCGAAACCGTAGTCATTGCCTTGTCCTTGAGTTGATTGGAACTCTTGGGCAGCATCAGTTTCAGGGCATTGGGGTTGATCAGCGTCGTTGCGATAAGCAAAAAGAGCAGCAGCAGGAACATCAGGTCGGTCATCGACGAAGCCGAAAACGACTTATCGACCTTCGAGCCATGTTTGATAGCCATACCTTAAATATATTATTTCTGAACCGGCTGATTCAGGATGTCCATAAACGCAATCGAATTGGCCTCCATCTGGAAGACGAGCTTCTCGATCCGGGCTACCAGATAGTTGTATCCGAAATAGGCCGGGATACCGACAATCAGACCCATCACCGTGGTGACCATCGCCACATACATACCGCTCGACAGCAGTCCCAGATCGACCGTGCCGCCCGCTGCCGACATATCCATGAAGGTCTGCACCATACCGAGCACCGTACCGAGGAAACCGATCATCGGGGCACCACCGGCAATCGTTGCCAGGAAAGGCAGGTTGGTTTCGAGTTTCGAGACTTCGAGATTGGCCACGTTCTCGATCGCGGTCTGCACGTCACTCATCGGACGGCCAATGCGCTCGATGCCCTTCTCGATCATGCGGGCGATGGGCGTATCGGTCTTCTTGCACAGGTTCACGGCAACCGAAATCTTGCCGTCGGAGATGTAGTCGCGGATGCGGTTCATGAAGTTCATGTCGAGCGACGACGCCTTGCGGATGGCCATGAAGCGTTCGACAAAGATAAAGATCGTCACACCACCCAGAATCAGCAACGGCCACATCAGCCATCCGCCTTTGGTGAACAGCTCCCACAATCCCATTCGGGTCTCCTCATTGGTCACCACCGTCTCGGCGGCGGCCTGCAACATTGTAATCATAACGTTTTAGAAATTTGTGTGTTTTATTTGAGTTTTTTCGTTTTGTTCCGTTCTTCACGTACCGCATGCCGGGAGTTTCGTCCGTCGTCTTCAACGCGCACTCACTCCCCCACCGGAGGATCCTCATCCCCGACAAGGGGCCCGGCCGACTCCGGACCGCTGCCGGGCAGAGCAGCTACACCGAACGTCTGGTAGACGGCGGTGTCGCCCGCCCGATCCGGATCATTCCTCGTTGCCGAATCGCCCCGATCGGTTTGAATCGGTTCGATCCGCAACGTATCGTGACGACTCCGGGCCATGCGCCGTGCAAGACGCCGTTCGCGTCGTTTGCGGCTCGAGAAACGATCACGCACCCGTTCGCGAAGATCCTTGAAGTTATTGAAATCCTCCTTGTAGTAGATACCGATGCCGGTCTCCTGCAAGCCCTGGTTTTCATCAAACCGGTCGATCGTCTGGGTGAATCCCCTCAAACGCAGAGTCCCCGCCCGGTCGATGAGCCACGTGACATAGGCTTCTCCCATGAAATTCGACATGCGGTTGACGGTCTGACTGTTGTCCATGATATAGTTGCCCTCGAGCTCCACGAAGAGGCGGTCGTTGATCAAACTCTTCGACAGTCCGAAATCGAGTTCGTCGCTCGTCAACTCCGATTTGGGACGGTAGTCAATGTTGATGTTGTATCCACCGATCGACAACAGATTACTCAACTGGTTCGAGAGGAATTCGAGCCCCGTACCAAACGACGAAGCGCCGAGATTGGAGGCCGTATTCTCGTTCTCGGACATGAAACTGCCGAAAACCAGCAGGTAGAAGAACTGCGTATCCATCGTCTCCGACGTCGCCAGTGCCTCGGAGATAATGGCTTGCGTCTCCGGATCGGTCTGCGGCACACGCACCGCAAAGGAGATATCCGGATGCAGCAGTTGATCGCCCAGATGGATGACGCACTCCACCGGAACCGAACGATCGCCGCTGACGTTGTTGCTCGTCGTCCCCGAGAGCAACGGCGTAAGCGATGCCTTGAGCTTGTAGATGGCATCGATGTCGATCCGTGCATCCATCGGAGAACCGGTCCACTGAATGGTCGAGCCGTTCTCGATGAGGAACTTGCGCGTAATGAGGTTCTGCAGCGAGAGGTCGTAGCTACCCTCCGCAATCGCATAATCGCCATACATCTCGAAGAGGTTCTGGCGCGGATTGATCTGCAGGTTGAGCGTTCCCTCGCCCCGTCCCTGCAGAACGCTGCCGGCCATATCCAACTCCAGGTCGAGATTGGGACGGATGTTGAGTTCCATCGAGATATTCATCGTCCCTTGAGTCGTCGTGCGCTGTTTCCGCTGCTGCTCGAAGAGACGTCTCTTCTGCGCCAACAGATCGGCGGCATCCTTCGGCGCCGGAGCCTTGAAAACGACAAAATCGGCATTCGAAATATCCGACTTGCCCGACAACGGAAGCACGAAGGTCGACCGGTCATCGGTCGTGGCCGTAATATCCATATTCACCCCGCGCTTGTCGCCCGTGATGGAGGCGAAACCCGATGCGTAAATCCGGCCATAGAACGTGTCGTTGTCACGCGGCGTGGTATTGAGCACCAACATGCGGCTCGGAACCACTTGAACGCCGTAGGCAATATTGGAGAGGTGTTCGAGATTGAGGTCGATACTCATCAGTCCGCGGTTGTCCTCGGGATCGAAGAGCGGCACGTTGCGGGCGATAAGGTGGTTCTTCTCGACCTGCAGCAATACCTCGGGTGCCGTATAGGTCACCTTCGTAAAATCGACCGTGGTCGAAAGGCCCACAGCACGTATCTCACCCGAAAGTTCGGCCGCACGGCCCCGTCCCTCGAGGGTCAGATGCGCCGAAGCTCGCCCCTCCGTGCCGGATACCACGCCCTCCAGCACCGGATCGAGCAGCCCCAGATCGAGGCTGTCCACCGCCATCCAGGCATAGTAGCGGCCATCGGCCGGAGCGTAGAATCCCTGCACCAGCGTATCGCGACTGATGCGATTAGACACCGCAACACGAGCGCGGTTGCGCAGAAAATCCCATTGCGAAACCAACTGCAGGGGCGGAGCCTGTATCCCGTTTACGGCCAGCGAGTCGAAACCGATGTCGGCCACGACTTCGCTGCGTTTCAGGGCCGACTTGACGGTGGCCGAACCGCTCGTGCGGCCTTCGATCGCATACCCCATGCGGTCGACCAGGTGCGACAGCGGCGAGAGATCAAAATTGCGCAGACGTACGGTCAACGAATCCTCGCGGCTGCGGGAGGCGATGCCGTTCACCAACAGCCACTGCTGCTCGTTGCGGACGTAGAAGTGGTCGATATCCACCCGTGCCGTATCGATCGATATGCGTTGTGCCAGCACCCGCCACGTGTTGTCCCCCCGGCGCAGGAACGACGGCAGGATACGCACATCGAGCACCCGTCCCGACACTCCGGGTTCCGGAGCAATGCCCGCGGCAAAGCTGAATTGGCCCGAGAAACGGTCGACCGTATCGTTGAAGGCCGTCGTGAGCTGCACGCGTCCTTCACGGGCACCGCCCGTCATCGAGAGGTTATGCAGGTGCAGCATGCCCATATAGAAATCCTCTGAGGCGGCATGAAATCCGAGCGAATCCCCACGGTTGCTGGCCGTAATGCGAATTTTGGTGGCCAGCATGCGTTCACGTTCGAGGTAGTCCGACGAAGCCGACAGCATCAACCGGTCACTCGCCGGATTGAAGAGCAGCGTCAGATTCGATCCATTGGCAATCTGCAGCCCGGGGGTAATGGCATCGACCACGGGATTGACGTTCTTCACCTCCACCTTGAGCATCGAGAAGTCATCGGCAGCCGTCGCCGGAAGTGACTCCCGGTCGGAGGCACGCGACCGATCGTAGAGCATCGGCAGAGAGCGCCATGCGGCCTCCTTCAGATAGCCGAAGATCTCACGGTAACTGGTCTTGCTGCGGAACGTGGCGTCAACAAAATCCGAACGCAGCTCTATTGATTTATTATGTGCCGAGTTTTCGCCCCGCAGCAACACCTCACGTGCCTGCAGCAGGCTGTCGTTATAACGATACGACGCGTCCAGCACGCGGATCGTACCGTTCATGTCATCGAGCGAACGGCCGCTGCCCTGGGCCACAATCCGGGCCTTGAGTTGCGACACCGAATCGCGGCGGTTGAAGTGAAGTGCAGCCAGGTCGGCCCGGCGCAGATCCAACGCAAAGTCATATCGGGGCACCGAATCGTTCAGATCGAAGAGCCCGGCAAAATCGAAGTTCAGATGCGGATCACGGGCCGCAATGCGGCCGTCAAACTCGCGGTTGAAAAGGTGGCCATCGAACCTCAACGAATCGTAGCCATACCCGTTGAATTCGAAGCGTTGCACCTCACCCGTGAGGTCGCCATCGGAGAGCCCCCGACCCAAAACGCCATCGACACGAGCCGTAACCGTCGCACGTCCCAGACGTGGATTGTCGAGCAGTTCGCCCAAATGGACCTCCTGCACAGCCACTTGGCCCTGCACGTGGCGACGCATCCCCTCGGCCGGTTTCACCGTGAGATTACAGGTTGCCCCGCCGACCGAGGTGGTCAAGGCACTGCGCATGCGGAACGAAGACAACGTTCCGGCGAATTGGCCCGTCAGATGAATGCGCCCTGACCGGTCCACCACACGAACCACCCCATCGGGCAACCCCTTGCCGTTGCCGAACGAGGCGAGCATCTGATCCAGGTCGGCCGCCACGGTGGTCAGACGCATCGACTCCAGATCGAAGCGCGTGCGTCGCACGTCAGGCAGCCCCTGCACGGAGGCCACAGCCTCCAAACGGGTTTCAGCCCCGGTTTCAAGTCGGTCGATCGAGGCACGGAAGTCGGCAACCGTTCCCTCGACGTCGAAATCCATTCGACTGAAGGTTGTATTCCAACGGCGTAACGACGGTGCAAAATAGGCCACGTCGCTCATCGCCAGACGAGACCGACGCACCGCGGCATCGATCCGCACGTTGTGCACAAAATCCTTGAAATCGGCCCACGACCCGCCCTCGATCGCGATGTGCGGCATGTAGATGGAGGAACGTCGCGTGCGTAGCGCCGCCTCGTCGAGGCGAATGGATCCGTTATCGAGTTTGAGATATCCCTGCACCTCGGCCACCTCGAAACCGCTGCGGCCCCGGCTCCCGAGCGACTCGATATCCATCGAGATCTGCGAACCCGCAATCACCAGATCCTTCACTGCGGCATGCAGGTCAATGAAGTGCATGTTCCAGAAATCGACCCCGTACTCCGGGTTGCGGTGCTCAAGTCGCTCGATCCGCAACTCCATGCTGTCGATCGAGGCCGAAGAGATGGTCAGTTTGAAGTTTCCCTTTTTCGGTTTGTCCGGGTTGCTCAGGCGCTCAATCAACTGCTTGATGTTCATCACACTGTCGGGTGTCTCCCGCAGGTGCAGCTGGACGCCCCGTGCCTCGGCACGTCCCAGGATGACGCCGTCACTCAGAATCCCGAAGCCCGTGACATAGGCCCCCAGATCCCGCACATAAAGCAACGTATCACCCTGATAATCCTCAACATAGAAATCCTCCGCCCGCAATCGGTTGAAGAGGCCGATCCGCACCCGTCCGATGCTCACCGTAGTCTCCAGTTTGCGCGATACGAAGTCTGCCGCACGATGTACGACAAAGTTCTGCACCGCCGGAATATCCAGCAATACAGAGACCCCCACAGGCAACAGCAGCAGCAACAAAACGAATGCCGCGACCACTTTTCCCAATATTTTTATAACTTTGCGCACTGAAGGCTTGTTTAACCTGCAAATTTAACCAAAATAGTGTAAATAGAACGAAAATCGAGATGGATATTACAATCTTAGGCATCGAATCTTCGTGTGACGACACCTCGGCAGCCGTGCTACGCAACAACGTTCTGTTGTCGAACGTCATCGCCTCGCAGGCCGTTCACGTCAAGTACGGCGGCGTGATTCCCGAACTGGCGTCACGCGCCCACCAGCAGAACATCATCCCGGTGGTGGACACGGCCCTCAAGGAGGCCGGTATTACGGCCGACAAACTCGATGCCATAGCCTTCACGCGCGGCCCCGGACTGCTCGGATCGCTGCTCGTCGGGACGTCGTTCGCCAAGGGACTCTCCATCGCCCACAACATCCCGATGGTCGAGGTCAACCACCTGCAGGGGCACATTCTCTCGCACTTCATCGACCTGCCCGACCGCACGCTGCCCCATCCCGACTTTCCCTTCCTGTGCCTGCTGGTCAGCGGCGGACACAGCCAGATCGTACGCGTGGATTCGCCGCTCGAGATGGAGATCATCGGCACGACGATTGATGATGCCGCCGGAGAGGCCTTCGACAAGTGTGCCAAGGTGATGGGACTACCCTATCCGGGCGGCCCGGTGATCGACCGCCTGGCCAAGGAGGGCGATCCGAAAGCCTTCCGGTTTGCCAAGCCGCATGTCGACGGATACGACTACTCGTTCTCGGGACTGAAAACCTCGTTCCTCTACACGCTGCGCGACGAGGTGGCCGAAAACCCCGATTTTATCGAAAAGAACAAGGCCGACCTCTGCGCCTCACTACAGGCCACGATCGTCGACATCCTGCTCGACAAGTTGATCCGTGCCTCGAAAGATACGGGCATAAAGGACATCGCCATTGCGGGCGGTGTGTCGGCCAACTCGGGTCTGCGTGCCGGCATCGTCGAGACGGGACGCCGCCGCGGCTGGCGCACCTTCCTTCCGGAGTTCAAATTCACGACCGACAATGCAGCCATGATTGCCATGTCGGGCTATTTCCGCTACAAACACGGCGACATAGCCTCGCTCGACCTGGCCCCGGTCGCCCGACTGGAGGATCTGTAAATCACAGACAGTGACCCGCCCCCCTCCGGGCTGCCTCATGAAAACGGAAAGCCCCGGACCGCACAACGAGCAGTCCGGGGCTTTGTCTGTACGCCTCACAGAAACCGCACCCCTTTGAGCCGGGCCCGGGTGGCATCGGGGGCTTCCCGCTCAACCACACCAGTCAAGGCATCGGGCGCATCGTGCCAGCGATTGGCCCGGAAAAGACGCTGATAGGTGGTCAGGTGGGCATACAGCTCGGGCCAACGCTGCCGCCATCCGTTCGGGAAACGAACCAGATGAAGCACTGTGGCCGAATTGGAGAGGATACGCGCCTCCTTGTTGCCGTGTTGGTGGAACCACCCGACGCGCACCGACGGAGCCAGACGCTGCACGGCCCGCGCAAAACCTCGGCCCCCGTTGTTACTCTCGATCTGCGCTTCGCGCGTGTCCGTATCGCGCAACATCGCCGCCACGAGCTCTTCGGTCACCTCCATCGGTTCGCGGGTATAGACCACGTCGGTAATGTAGACCATCCCGTCAGTATCGACCGCATAGCAGAACGAACAGAGGTAGTCATCGCCCGTATCGGCCGTATCGGTGTAGTTGCCACGACGGACGATGTCATGCGGCAGGAGATCGTATTCGGCAAACTGCTCGCCATAGAGCAACCCCTCGCGGGCGGACGGATGCCCCTGATACATACACTCGAAGCGCACCGGATCGAGCCTCCGCTTGGAGGCCAGCAGCGAGGCGCCGTGCTGTGCCTCCCACAACGCTTCGCCCCGCTCACGCGGGTCGATCTCCGAGGCGGCCGAACTCTTCAATGCCTCGAAATTAAGGTGCAACCAACCATCGGTCGGCTGCTCCAGCTGGCTCCAGGAGCACAATGCATCGACCCGCTCGCGGCGCATCAACTCCCCGATCAGATCCTCGTCGTGCCAGCGTGTGAAGACGATCAGTTCACGCGAGGCATTGTGCATGCGGGTCTTCACCACCGAAGTGTACCACTCCCAGCAATTTTCACGTACAAGAGGCGAATTGGCCTCCATGGCGTCCTTGTAGAGGTCATCGAGAATGAAGCAATCCACCCGATTGCCCGTGAGCGACCCTTCGCGCCCGACGGAGAGAATACCCCCACGACGCCCCACGATTTCGGCCTCGTCGGCCGTACGCAGATATCCGGCCGGCTTACCGCCCTGTTTGAGTGTCGTCGCAGGGAAAAAGGCGGCATACTCTTCGGAGTCGATGATTCGTTGCACGCGCCGGTTGAATTTCGATGCCAAGGCAGCCGAATAGGAGGCCACGGCCACCCGCAAATCGGGATCGAGCCCCAACAGATAAGCGGGCAGCAGAGTCGAAGACCCGGTACTCTTGCCGTGTTGCGGCGGCATGGTCACAATCAGACGCCGAATCTGCCCACGTGCAAAGGCTTCGAGCACCCGATAATAGGCCTCATGAAACGGCTCCAAAGCCAAAAAAGGATAGACCGACCGAGCAAAATCGGCAAAAGTGGGTGACGAAATCATACGTATCGAAGTGAAAAAATTTTAAGAATTAGACGGCAAAAAACGAACACCGCCATCCTGCGACAGCAGCGTTCGTTCCGGGCAACTCCCATGCGCGGCGTCGCGACGGGCGGAGCGCCCTCCAGAATCCGTTGGACCGAACCACGCCGGATTCACCGAAGGTCCAACGGGATGCGAAGCCCGATCACTCCGCGACAAAACGACGGAGCCTCAGCAGATCCAGCTCTTGAGCTCGGCGAATGAAAAGTCGTTGATCATCTCGCCTTCGGGACCGACCGTATGGAACTCCCACCAAACCGGGACGCAATCCTCGATCGGATGCGAGACCCCTTCGGGAGCACGCTCCTCGCAACGATAAACAATAATGGATGCCGTCAACCGACAATCCACTTCCCCATAGGCAAAGGCGATCGACCCCGAAAAATAATCCGAGCCTCCGATCACATCGACCAGACGTGTTGCCGTCTGGTGGTACAACTCTGATGTTACGGAAAAAAACATGGGCTTCTAGTAATTTTTTAATTATAGGTTAGCGTATAAATTGGATTTGAATGATAAATTTCTTAACTTTGCAGGGACAAAGATAAGTTCAAAATTCAAACTTTGTACGCAGAAAATACAATATTTTATATCAATATTTTCAATAGGATTCCCATGAACGAACGAGTAAAACTGATACGCAAAGAGTTAGGAATGACTCAAGAACAGCTGGCTCAGCGACTTGGAATCGGGAAAGCCGCCCTTTCGATGATCGAAACGGGCCGAACACGCCTCTCGTCCCGCAATCGGAACATCCTTGTTCAGGAATTGAACGTCAATCCCGAATGGCTCGAAACCGGAACGGGCTCCATGTTCAATGCCTCACCCGACCTGACCGCCTATATGCACCGTACGGACAACTCCGTACCCCTGCAAAGCATCCCACTCTACTCGATCGAAGGGACAGCCGGCCTGGTCCCCCTCTTTGCCGACCGCACGGAGGCCAAACCGATCAACTACATACATATTCCCAATCTGCCCAAATGCGACGGCGCCATCTACGTCGTGGGCGATTCGATGTATCCGCTGCTTAAAAGCGGCGACATCGTTCTCTACAAACAACTCAACAACCTGGAAGATATCTTCTGGGGTGACATGTATCTGCTCTCGATCGACATCGACGGCGAAGAGTACATCACCGTCAAATACATCCAGAAATCGGACCGCCCCGGTTACGTGAAACTCGTGAGTCAAAACCCACACCACGCCGACAAGGAGGTCGAAACCCGACGCATCCGCGCCATCGCGCTTGTCAAGGCCAGCATCCGCATGAACTCCATGCGCTGAACCCGCACTCACAACCTACCGGATTACAAAATATTAAAAATTATTGCCCGAAGCATATAATCTTGCAATAATTTCCTATATTTGTACTACTAAATCAAAACCTAAACCAATACACAGGCATGGACAAAACCAATGTACAAGAGCTACAGGACGTCGTGATCCGCTTCTCGGGCGACTCAGGCGACGGTATGCAGCTCACGGGCACGCTTTTTTCCGACACTTCAGCACTGCTCGGCAACGGAATCTCCACATTCCCCGACTATCCCGCCGAAATCCGCGCACCGCAGGGTACGGTGGCCGGCGTTTCGGGCTTCCAGGTACACTTCGGTGACCACCGCGAGCTCAATCCGGGCGACTACTGCGATGTGCTGGTAGCCATGAACCCCGCCGCCCTCAAGGCTAACCGCAAGTGGCTCAAAAAGGGCGCAACCGTCATCATCGACGGCGATTCGCTGACCGAGGAACACCTCAAGAAAGCCGGCTTCACGACCCTCGACCCCATCGCCGAGTTGGGTCTCGAAGAGTACAACGTCGTGATCCCCGACATCACGACCATGACCAAAGAGGCACTCGCCTCCACCGGACTGGACAACAAAGCTGTGGTCAAGTGCAAGAACATGTTCGCACTGGGTATCTGCTTCTATATCTACAACCGCCCGGAAGACCACGCACGCAAATACCTCGATTCGAAATTTGCCAAGAAAAATCCGGCCATTGCCGAGGCCAACAAGATGGCCATCGATGCCGGTTACAACTACGCGGCCAACACCCACCAGTTCGCCAACACCTATACGATCGCACCCGCGAAACTCGAAAAGGGTACCTACCGTTCGATCAGCGGTAACATCGCTACGGCCTGGGGTCTGTGCGCCGCCGCCGAAAAGGCCGGTCTGCCACTCTTCTGCGGATCGTACCCCATCACCCCGGCTACGGTGATCCTCGAAGAGCTGGCCAAGCGCAAGGACCTCGGTGTGAAGACCGTACAGGCTGAAGATGAGATCGCCGGTATCTGTACCGCGATCGGCGCCGCCTATGCCGGCAACTTCGCCGTGACGACCACCTCGGGCCCGGGCCTTTCGCTGAAGAGCGAAGCACTGGGTCTGGCCGTAATGACGGAGCTTCCGCTCGTCGTGGTTGACGTACAGCGCGGCGGCCCGTCGACGGGTCTGCCCACCAAGACGGAGCAGAGTGACCTTGCCCAGGCCCTCTACGGCCGCAACGGCGAATGCCCGGTCATTGTCATCGCATCGTCGTCGCCCAGCGACTGCTTCCACTATGCCTTCGAGGCCGGCCGTCTGGCCATGGAGCACATGACTCCCGTCGTACTGCTCTCGGACGGCTTCATCGCCAACGGCTCGGAGCCGTGGCGCATCCCCTCGATGAAGGACTACCCCACGATCAACCCGCCCATCGTAAACGATGCCCCCGAAGGAGGCTTCATGCCGTATGTCCGTAACGAGAAACTCGTTCGTGGCTGGGCATTCCCCGGCAAACCGGGTCTGGAGCACCGCGTCGGTGGCCTGGAGAAGGACAGCATCAAGGGTACGATCTCGACCGATCCGGCCAACCACCAGAAGATGGTCGACACGCGTGCCGCCAAGGTGGCCAAAGTCGTGGACGACATCCCCGTACAGACGGTTTACGGCGACGCCGAAGGTGACCTGCTTGTCGTAGGTTGGGGCGGTACGCGCGGCCATCTGCAGACGGCTGTCGACGAACTCCGCAAAGAAGGCAAACGCGTTTCGCACTGCCACTTCAACTACATCAACCCGCTGCCGCACGGCGTACGCGAGATCTTCTCGAAGTTCCGCAAGATCGTCGTCTGCGAGTTGAACGAGGGTCAGTTCGCAAACTACCTGCGCCAGAACTTCCAGGAGTTCCACTACGAGCAATACAACAAATGCGAGGGTCAGCCCTTCACGGTTGTTGAACTGAAACAGAAATTCGAATCCTTATTGAAGTAAACGAGACTATGGCAACCTATAATTATACCCCTGCGGATTTCAAGAGCGACCAGGAGGTACGCTGGTGCCCGGGCTGTGGCGACCACGCCATCCTCAATGCCGTGCAGCGCGCGCTGCCCGAGATCGCCGACGCTACGGACACTCCGCACAATCTGTTCACCTTCGTGTCGGGCATCGGCTGCTCGTCGCGCTTCATCTACTACATGAAGACGTTCGGTTTCCACAGCGTGCACGGCCGTGCCAATGCCGTGGCTACGGGCGTGAAGACCGCCAACCCGAAACTGGCCGTATTCGTAGCCTCGGGTGATGGTGACTCACTGGCTATCGGTGGCAACCACTTCATCCACGCCATCCGCCGCAACGTAAACCTGAACATGATCCTCTTCAACAACGAGATTTACGGTCTGACCAAAGGTCAGTACTCGCCGACCTCGAAGTTGGGCAAGATTACCAAAACATCGCCCTATGGCACGGTCGAGAAGCCGTTTAACCCGGGCGAACTGGTCATCGGTGCCAAGGGTACGTTCTTTGCGCGTTCGGTCGATCAGGAGGTTAACCTGACGAAGGAGTGTCTGATCGCTGCCGCCAAGCACCAGGGCATGTCAGTGGTTGAGTGCCTGCAGAACTGCGTGATTTTCAACGATAAGACGCATGCATCGTTCGCCGGGGACAAGGCAACGCGTGCCGAGCACACGATTCTGCTCCGTCATGGCGAGAAAATGACCTTCGGTGCACACAATGAGAAGGGACTCGTCTTTGAGAACATGAAACTGAAGGTCGTTACGATCGGTCAGGATGGATACACGCTCGACGATGTGCTGACGCACGACGCACACGAGCGCGACACGACCCTGCACGTGATGCTTGCAGCCATGAAGTATCCGGATTATCCGGTAGCGCTGGGTGTAATCCGCTGCGTGGAAGACAGCGCCGTCTATGATCAGGCTGTTGAGCGCCAGGTCGAGGAGGGTAAAGCCAAGAGCTCAATCCACTGCGTGGATGACCTGCTCCGTTCGGGCGAAACGTGGGAGGTTAAATAACGCCAATACACAAATTCAAACAACCGGGTCGGACTCCGCTAAGGGTCCGACCCGATTGTTTATGCACGTTTCGAGTCGCCACGCAACCGGGATGCAAAAAACCGGAGGTCGCGTTTTGCAACCTCCGGCACTTTAAACCATCAAGCAAGGGTCAGTTCTTCCAATCATACACCACACTGAAACCACGATAGGCTCCCAGCAGATAGACACGGAATACTTCACGATTTCCGTTCTCGTACTCCACGGCAATTGCCGTAGCCGTGGTGATCTTGCTGGGACCGCCCTGACGTACGATTGCTTCGAACGTAGCGCTCTGCGTCCCCTCAACACCCTGGGCAACCACCAGATTCAGCAACTCATCGTTCGTCGAAGAGTCGGAATAGGCCTGCAGCTGATCCCATGCCGCCGTATACACCCAATACTTGGCCACCTGGGCATCGGCCTTGAGATCCACTCGAATGCCGAACTGATTACCCGGAAGTCCACCATCCTCCATATCGACCGGATTGCCGATATAGACCTCTTCGGGATCACGATTGATAAAATCATACAACGTCGTCGTGAAGGGCACGTTGACCGCATTGGCCCGACGGACCACAAACGAACCGCCCAAATCCAACGACAACGACTTGATCTCGTTGCGAGCAAAGACAATCTCAGAGCTTGATGAAGAGAGTTCATAAGTAGCCTTGTCGGTCGTAACCGTCAGAATCATACCATTGACCGTCATGGCCGGGAAGACCAGATACAACTCCGCAGCTGCCGTGCTGAGCGTCCCGACGTAAGCCGGCTCGGACAACGTCAGAGTCATAGCAGATCCGGTCAAACCCTCCACCGAGATTCCGCTTCCCGCAGGGTCATCGGCCGCATAGGGCAACGAAATGGATCCGGAGACTGCATTTCCGGCCTGTACGGCAATCTTCTCAACCTTTTCGGTGCAATATTCCGGATTGGACGACCACACTTTGAACTGAGCCACCGCCCCCATCGGGACGAACTGCAATGTGGTCGGCACTCCGGCTGCAGCTACAGTCGTCGGTTTGGCCACCATAGGCATCGCAGACGACACGAATGTCCCCGATGCCGACTGCAGCTGATCCTCAACCGTAGGGATCACAATGCTCCCCTCAGCAAACACGGCATCGGCACAATAGGGATAATAGGCATAGATACGATCCCCCTCCTCAGCCTCGACACGTGCGGCCTCAAAATAGTATTTTCCGCCCCGTTCCACGAGTGCAGCAGGGACATTCCGAGATGGTGCCGATCCATTTTCGATAAAAATTCCAATACGATCTCCGGCACTCCAGAGGTATCGGCCGGATTCCAGAGCCACGCGCGTCGTAGCATCCGACACAATCTCCGTTGACAACAAAAGACGCCCTTCACCCCAGGAATCTGCTCCGCCTGCGGCATATTCATCTCCGGCTCGGTTGCAGGCTCCACCCATCAGACAGACCAATGCGGCTGCCGTGAGCGACAATAGATATGTTCTCATATTCGGGGGCAATCATTAAGAGTTAAAAATATTTTCGTCCGAAGTATTCATAAATGGATCCTCAATCCAGGTTCCGTCCACAGATACCGAAGCTGCGAAACCACCTTCCACCACCACATGCATCCACTCGATCGAAGGCTTGACATAGGCGCCCGAAGTGGTGGAATTAAAAATTTTTGATTCGTTCATAACGACAACAATGATTCCATCTAAAGATTAAACAAAAAATATGAAAGGAAGAAGCCTCCTCTTCTGTTGAGGATCTTCTTCCTTTCCGGACTATGGGATGTGAGGCTGCATCCGCACAAAGGTCATGAAATCAACCCATTATTTGCTCGGCTGAACCACGATCAGCTTGCCGACCACAAAGCCCGTTCCCGTCAGACGAAGTTCCACCTCGCACCGACGCTCTGCTCCGGTCGTATTCTCGGCCACATAGAACGAATGGCTGTCGTTCATCGGATCCTGCATCGCAGAAGCTGAGAACTTATGCTGCGAAATCCAATCCGCACCACCAGCCGACAGGCAGGAGATATAAACCGTGCTCTTTCCTTCACCCTCAGAACCCATGGTTCCGCTGGGCCATGTAAATGAAGCATCGTAATTGTACACTGCTGCCGCATTGAAGCTGACCAAAGAACCAAATCCGGAACTCAGCGTCAATGTATAACTCTCGTAGAAATCAAACGTTGCATCCGGAGCGGCACCTTCAACCACACTATCACCCTGCTGCGTGTAGACATCGACACAACCGAGCCACTCTCCATTAGGAGTCAACTCACCCACCGAAGCATCCTGTACACATACTGCAGACGTATAGGAGACCACCAAACCCGGCTGCGTCAAGCTCAGCGACGAGCAGATATTACCTCCATTATCGAGCATATTGAGCGAAAGTGTACGTGCCTGCGAAGCGGCGGGTGCAAATTTCAGATGGAGTGCAATCACATCCTTGAAATCTTCATATACATGCACTGCATAGGCCGACAGCCAGTCCTCGGCACCTTCAACCGGTTGAAACTCCTCCAGCCCGAACGTCATGCCCGGAAGAATGACTCCATTCTCCTGATTCAGGTTGTTCGCAGCCACCTGGATCTGCAGAACGATCTCCTGCTCCGACGTGTTGGCATCGAGCAAGGCAAGCGAGATTTCATTCTGCATGCGCTCGCCCGTAGCTGCAGTAAACGACGACATCACCAGATCACTGCCCTCCGTAACAACCATGGAACGGAAACCGTACGAAGCGACCGAACCTACCGAACTCTGCACAAACTTCACATATCCCAACTTGGTTCCATCGTTTGTAACCAGTGCGATAAGACCTTCACGATCCTGGTAACCGTCCCAATAGGGATCGGTCGTACCCTCGGCAATACCAGCTCCCTCGATCGATGCATCATAGCAATGCGACGGACGCATATACAGCACATAAGCACCATCCGCATCGGCCGACCGGCTCTGCAACTGAATGGTCGACATCATTCCGGCCGTCGGACCCTGAGGGCCCTCCTTAAATCCGGCAGGATACTCGGTCGAATTTTCAGAAGCATTCTGCAATCCCTGCACATCGGTCCACTCGTAAATATTGAGCGACGTACCACCAGCCGTCTCCGTGCCTTCAAAACGTACTCCGGCCGTTGCATTGTTCAATGCGACCTTCAACGTAACATTCTCAGGATTGATGCTACTGTAGGCCAAGGTCCACATCGGCAGTTGATCCGCCTCGTTCACGCCCTCGGTCAGCGAGATGTACGGATAGGAGCACGAAGCCGTCAACGACGTAATCTCCGTCTGCACAGCTTCCACGCCTTCGAACTTCAGAGCGGGCATATTCAGAATATCACCCGGGAAAAGCACGGGCTGCTCAACCCACGACACCTGCGGTTTGTTGACAATGGGATCCGCTACGGTCTTGACCATCTGATAGCCATCCTCGGTATCCATCGTCACGGTAAAACCTCCCGCATAGCGGGCCGGAGCAACCACAACATAGACGGCCGTCGGATTCTCGGGATCGGTCGAAAGTTCGATCGGGCCGTTGACCGTAACCGACGTAGCGCCATCCAACTGCGGATTGAGGATGAACTCGTTCTTACCCCAGTTCGAGAGCAGCAGATAGTCGTACGTCGGATCTGCATACTGATCATAGAGTCCCGAAGCACGGGCACTCAGCGACATGCGTCCAGCCAAACCGACTTTCGTCTGCAGATACGATGCAGCTGCACGCTCAGGCGTTGCAGACAGTGTCAGACTCTTCAGCGTCGTAGGCGCATCCGCATAGAGATCAAACCGAATGGCGGCAGCCATGGGCTTGAAAAGAATCTGCTCATCCCCATCCTTCCAGAAGGCAGCCATCGGCATGGCACCCGGGCCGAAACTGTTCTCGGCATACTGCTGCTCGACCGGAATCTCGGCACCGAAATCGGCATTCGACGTACCGGTATCGTTGCTCGACTCATAGAAAGCCGACGAATAAGGATATACGGCCGCATAGTAATCCGTCACCTGCGGTTCCACATCACGGCCACCATATACCTTCATATAATCAGCCGCCACATCACCGGCAAAGACACCCTGAAGTCCTTCACCCGACGAAAGCACATATTTGGCAAGCGTACCCGAGCCGCCTTCGGCCGGCAGACCGGCCACTACGGCGATCTCATCGCCCGCCACCCATTGGGCCACGGTACGACCGCCATCCTGCGTCAACTGCGTACGCGTACCCTCGGCAGCAGCGTCGGCAATAGCGGCATTGAGCGTATAACGCCCCATAGGTTGATTGTTGGTCAGAGAGTCGATCTCTTCAACATCCTTTTCGCAGGCCACAAATGCAGGCAGCACGGCCGCCATGCACAAATAAAAGAGACTTTTTTTCATAATCGTTCTGCGCAAATTAGTTCCACTGGCCTACTTGGTTGTCGAATTCGGATGAGAACCCACCTCCGATTTCAGAGGTGGCCGACACGGCGAATCCCTCTTCGCATTGCACGCAAAGTGCTTCCAGGGCGGGAGCAATATACTCCGCCCGATTTAAAGAATTGTCCATGTGACGCATTCCTTTCATAGCATGAATTATTAAAAGGTAAATAAAAAAGGTTGTTTGCAATCGTAAATTTAGCATATATAACACACAATTCCAAATTCATAAGATAAAAATTCACAATGAATCACCAACTTCAATCAAAATTGAAACAACATTGGCATCTGCCCCAAAGATGCGCGGCATGCATCGATCAACAAAACAAAAAAATATTTTTCATTTTTTTTGTTTTTTCGATTTTTATGCATTATCTTTGCATCGCAAAAACAGCAAGGGGGATTAGCTCAGCTGGCTAGAGCGCTTGCATGGCATGCAAGAGGTCACGAGTTCGAATCTCGTATTCTCCACCAAGAAACAACGCAAAAGATTGCAAATCCCTGTAAATCACGAATTTACAGGGATTTTTATTTTGGCCGAAATGCAGAATGTGACATTACCCCAGCACCTCCGCTTCTCGACTCTGACATCAAGAACCCCATCGGCCTTCTCCACCACGAACCACATGCCGCCGTCTACACCCTGAAGGTCCAGAACTCACAGCACCCCACCACCCGGGAGAGAAAAAAATACAGACGAATCAAACCACTCCGTCCGAAAGAGAAATTTGAGACAAAGAAGATCGTATAAAAGATTTTTTGTAAATTCGACGGGTCAATCCTCCTCTATCCGCCCATGGACAAATCATCCAACACCTACACCTTCCATACGTCCGACGTCTCGACCCGGCAGGAACTTCCCGTAGCAGGGAGTGCCGTGAAAGCCGGCTTTCCCTCCCCGGCCGACGACTTTCTTGACTCGCCGCTCGACCTGAACCGCGAACTGATACACAATCCCGCCTCAACCTTCTTCGTGCGGGTCTCGGGCGACAGCATGGCCGGTGACGGCATCGGCGACGGAGACCTGCTCATCGTCGACCGCTCGGTGGCCCCTTATGACGGCTGTGTCGCCGTCTGCTACGTCGACGGAGAATTCACCGTCAAACGCGTACGGCTCGAAAAGGGATGCGCCTGGCTCATGCCCTCGAATCCGAAATACCATCCGATCCGTGTCGATGCCAGCAACGAGTTTATCATTTGGGGCGTCGTCCGTCACGTTGTGAAAACCTTCAAATAACCAACCGACCACGCAATGTACGGTCTCTGCGACTGCAACAACTTCTACGCCTCGTGCGAGCGACTCTTCCGGCCCGACCTCGCAGGACGGCCCATCGTCGTGCTATCGAACAACGACGGCTGCATCATCGCCCGTTCGAACGAGGCCAAAGCCCTCGGTATCGGCATGGGACAACCCTTCTACCAGGTCCGGCCGCTTATCGAACGAGGACAGGTAACGGTCTTTTCAGCCAACTTTGCGCTGTACGGCGATTTGTCGCGCCGTGTCATGGCGACGCTCCGCTCCCTGGTCCCGGGCATTGAGGTCTACTCGATTGATGAGGCCTTTTTCGATCTGCGGGGCATGGCCGAACCGCTCGACGAATTCGGCCGTTCGATCGGCCGTACCATCCGTCGCAACGTCGGGATTCCCGTCAGCATCGGCATTGCCCCGACCAAAACCCTGGCCAAGATCGCCTCGAAACTTGCCAAACAATACCCTCGCCTCAACGGCTGCTGCTACATGCACCGTCCGGAGGACATAACAACGGTCTTGCGGAAATTTCCCCTGCAGGAGGTCTGGGGCATCGGACGCCGATATGGGAAGATGTTCGACCGCATGGGGCTCCGCACGGCACAGCAATTCGTCGATTTGCCGCAGGAGTGGGTCCGTGCACGCATGGGCGTCGTGGGACTGCGGACCTGGAGCGAGTTGCGGGGCATGGAGTGCATCACCTTCGAACAGATGCCCCAGCGCAAACAACAGATTACCATTTCGCGCACCTTCCCCAAGGAACTTCACACGCTGGAGGAACTGGACCCGATCGTCGCCGAATTTGCCGCGATGTGTGCCGAGAAATTACGTGGCGAGCACTCGGTCTGCTGCGAAGTACAAAGCTACCTCTACACCAACCGCCACCGCGAAGATCAACCCCAACGTTACGAAACCAGCCTGCAACTGCTGCCCGAACCGACGGACAGCACGCTGGAGATCGTTCGCCGGGCGCGCATGGCGCTTCGGGAGGTCTTTCGTACCGGATATGGATACAAGAAAGCCGGTGTGATCCTGTCGCACCTCACCCCGACCTCCGGGATGCAGGGGTCGCTCTTCACTCCGGACTCGCAGGCGAAACATACCCGACTGATGCAGGTGCTCGACTCGGTCAACAAGAGTTGCGGCCGAGGCACCCTCGTGGTAGCTGCTCAGGGCACCGAGCCCTTCCGCATGAACCGCGAGCACCTCTCGCCACGCTATACGACCGAATGGAAGGATCTGCTGGTCGTCAAAACCGATTGACGCCACGTTGCGCGGTCTCCGCGGGCACCCATCGGCCCAATCAGCCAATCGGCAGACGGGATGTGTTGGGATCTGCTCCCCCCCCATCCAACGAGCCAGCCATCGCCGCCCCGCGGAACGGGCCCATAACTATTCCAAACGCACCACGTCGTTCACACCCAGCTTTTCGTAGACGGACTGCAACTCCTCGTCACGATCCGAGATCACCAGCAGTTTGTCACCGGGCAGCAACTCCGTATTTCCCTGGGGCACGAAATACTCTCCGTCGCGACACACCATCATCACCAACGTGTGTTCGGGCAAGGTGATTTCACGCAGAGTCGACCCGCTGCGCAGCATCGAGGCATTGACCTCAACCTCCGTAAGCACGGATTTGATATCCTCGTGCATATTCACATCAAAAGCCGATCCGCGCTCCTTGTAGGCCAATCCGAGCAGGTTGGCCATACCGCTGACTGTCGTGCCCTGCACGGCCAGCGAGATGAGCGTCACCAGGAAGACCACATTGAAGAGCAGGTTGGCATCGAGCACCTGTCCCAGAACGGGATACGTTGCAAAGATAATCGGCACGGCACCACGCAAGCCCACCCATGAGACGTAGAGCCGCGCGCGGGCCGAAAAGCGCCGGAAAGGAGCCATACAGAGGAAAACGGTCACCGGACGAGCAACCAGGATCATGAAGGCCCCCGTCAGACACCCGAGTGCCAACACATCGGCATGCCACAACTCGTCGACATTGACCAGCAAACCCAGCGTGAGAAACATCACGATCTGCACCAGCCACGTAAATCCATCGAAAAAGACATTGAGCACCCGCTTCTGCACCAGCTTGTGGTTACCCACCACCAGACCGGTCAGATAGACGGCCAGATATCCGTTGCCCCCCACCAGATCGGTGAACGAGAAGGAGAAAAAGACAAGGGCCAACAACAGTACCGAATAGAGCGAATGATTCGAGAGGTTGATTCGATTGATGATCCACACGGCCCCCTTGCCGATCAGCAGGCCCAGACCGGCACCCAGAATCAGCTGCACGAAAAACATCACAACGGCCATTCCCACCCCCATCGTCTCTTCGATCGGGCTCAACACACTGACCAGCAAGACCGTAAGCAGGTAGGCCATCGGGTCGTTCGATCCCGACTCCAACTCGAGCAGCGGGCGCAGATTCTCCTTGAGTCCCTGACGCTTGCTGCGCAGGATCGAGAAGACCGACGCCGAATCGGTCGACGACATGGTCGCCGCCAGCAACAGGGCCAAGGCAAACGGAATCTCCAATCCAAGCCACGGAGCAATCATCCAGACGAAGCTGGCCACAATCAAGGCCGTGAGCGCCACCCCCACCGTAGCCAGTACGACACCAGGGGCAATCACGGGTTTGATTTCCGAGAATTTCGTATCCATACCACCCGAGAAGAGGATGATACAGAGAGCGATCATACCGATGAACTGCGTCAGTTCCACCGAATGGAACGAGATGAAATTCGCCCCGACGAACATACCCACGCCGAGGAAGAGCAACAAAGCCGGAGCTCCGAATCGATACGCGACCTTACCGGCCATCACGGCCACTCCGAGCAACAGGGCTCCGACCAATATAAAATTTTCACTGCTGATGGATATCATGTCTCTGACTCATTTTATCAAATTCGTTTCGCGTGTTCACATCCGGCAGCCTACCGACTGCACGCTCCGCATGCCCCAGAACGGAACGCTCCCCGCCGCGAGCCGATGCAATGCAGATTACTGCGGAATAAATATATAGGTAATGGTTCCCGTCTGCCGGGCCGGTGCATCGGAGTTGATATTCACCCGAGAGGCCTGCGCTGCCTGCAAAGCAGCATCACGCATCGCGGCATCGCCACCCGAACGCACGCGTGCAGCCACCACTTCCCCGGCCCGGTTGACCGTGATCTCGACCACCACCTCGCCGCCGCCTTCACACATATAGGCCGGAATCTCCAGGTAACTGCCCGTACGTACCGGATTTTTCACATCCAGACGTACGGTCACCGGCCCCGACACCCGCTGATCCGACGGCCGCGACGACTCCGCCGCTGCCGAGTGGTTTCCGTGCAGAATGGCCTGCTCCTCAGCCAGGCCCCGTTCATACGCCTCACGATTGGCCCGCATCCGTGCCTCCAGTTCACGCGCCGCCTCACTATTGGGCTCCGCAGCTCCGCGACTGCCCTCGTTGCCGGCCGCCGCGTTCTCGTTCGAGACCAGATTCTGGATCCGCTGCCAGTCGATGTTGTCGGACTGACGCCGCTTCACCTCCTCCTCGAGCCGATCCCGTTCGGCCTCTAATTCGGCCAGTGACTGCAGGTCGACATAGATCGTTTCGCTGTGCGGCCGGGTATCGAGCACGATCCGGCCCGTCACAAAACAGATGGCCAGCACCAGGTAGGCCACCAAAGTCACACACAGGCCCACACGGTGTTCGTAGGCCCACTCCCCCAGGTCGCTGTGCCGTTTCTCAAACGGAAGATGCAGGCGCGGACGACGGGGTATTCTGTTCGATTCGGGAGACATCATCGGGGTATTTTGGGCAAATTTACGATTTTTTAACGATTTTTTCCTAACTTTGCACAATTGAAATAAAAAGACCCCTGTTTATTATGCCTACGAAACAACAGACTCTCAAGTCCCCCATCACCTTCTCGGGCAAAGGACTGCATACGGGCGTCCAGGTAACCATGACCGTACAACCGGCCGGTCCCGACACGGGCATTGTATTCCGACGCACCGACATCGAAGGATGTCCCGAAATTCCCGCTCTGTGCGAATATGTTACGGACACCTCACGCGGCACGACCATCGAAAAGGACGGCCATCGCGTCAGCACCATCGAACACATCATGTCGGCGCTCTGGACCCTCGGCGTGGACAACGCCCTGATCGACATCAACGGCCCCGAAACCCCCATCATGGACGGATCGGCCAAGGAGTATGCACGCGCAATTACCGAAGCCGGACTCACGGAACAACCCGCTGACCGCCGCTATTACCACGTGACCGAAAAGATGGTCTACACCATCCCCGAAAAGGGCGTGGCCATCATCCTCTACCCCGACGACGAATTCTCCGTCTCGCTGCACGTGGACTACAACTCGAAAGTCATCGGCAATCAGTATGCCACCTTCAACCCGGGCGACGACTATGCCTCGAAAATTGCACCGTGCCGCACGTTTGTCTTCCTGCATGAACTGGAGCCGCTGATGAAGATGAACCTCATCAAGGGCGGCGATCTGGACAATGCCATCGTCGTGGTCGAAAATCCCGTTCCGGAGGATCAGTTCGAACACCTCAAGAAGATATTCAACAAACAGGATATCGAAATCACGGGCGGTTATCTGAACAATCTGCAGCTGCGTTTCAACAACGAACTGGCCCGCCACAAACTGCTCGATCTGCTGGGCGACTTCGCCCTGCTGGGCATGCGCATCAAGGGCCGCGTATGGGCCACCCGCCCGGGACACTTCGCCAATACGGAATTCATGAAGCAGCTCAAGCAGACGATCCGTCGCGAAGGCGAAAAACCCCGCTTCCAGTACGACTGCCGCAAAACGCCGCTCTACGACATCAACGCCATCCGTCGCATGCTGCCGCACCGTCCGCCCTTCCTGCTCGTGGACCGCATCTTCCATCTGGACGAGACCTCGGTCGCCGGCATCAAGAACGTTACGATGAACGAACCCTTCTTCGTGGGTCACTTCCCCGCAGAACCGGTCATGCCCGGCGTGCTGATCGTCGAGGCCATGGCACAGTGCAGCGGCATCCTCGTTCTGGGCACGGTGCCCGATCCGGAGAACTACTCGACCTACTTCATGAAGATCGACAGCGTGAAGTTCAAACGCAAGGTCGTGCCGGGCGACACGCTCCAATTCGAAATCCATCTTCTGGAACCCATCCGCCGCGGTGTGGCCGTGTGCGAAGGCAAGGCATTCGTGGGCGAAACCCTCGCATGCGAGGCCGTGATGATGGCACAGATCGTCAAAAACAAGAAATAAGAATCCACACATGATCAGTCCTTTAGCATATGTACACCCGGATGCCAAGCTGGGTAATAACGTAACGGTCGAACCGTTCGCCTACATTGCAGGCGACGTGCAGATCGGCGACGACTGCTGGATCGGTCCCGGCGCCGTGATTCACGACGGAGCCCGCATCGGGAAAGGATGCAAAATCCATACGGCCGCCTCGATCTCGTGTCTGCCGCAGGACCTCAAGTTTGCAGGCGAGGTGACCACGGCCGAAATCGGAGACTACAACGACATCCGCGAATACGTAACCATCAGCCGCGGCACAGCCTCGAAGGGCAAGACCGTCGTAGGCAGCCACAACCTGCTGATGGCCTATGTCCATATCGCTCACGACGACGTGGTGGGCAGCCACTGCGTCATCGCCAACCGGGTTTCGTTGGCCGGCGAGGTGCACGTGGGAGATTGGGTGGTCATCGGCGGCCATGCAGCCGTACACCAGTGGACGCGCATCGGTTCGCATGCCATGATTCAGGGAGGCGCCCTGCTCGGCCAGGATGTACCGCCCTACGTCATCGTTCGCAACGACACGTTGCGCTTCGCAGGCATCAACAAAATCGGACTGTCGCGCAGAGGATTCACCCCCGAACGCATCAGTGAGATCCACGACGCCTGCCGCATCCTGTTCCAAAGCGGCCTGAACTACATGAGCGGCTGCGAAGAGGTCGAAAAACAGGTGCCACAGAGCGAAGACCGCGACGCTTTGGTCGAATTCATCCGCTCGTCGCAGCGCGGCATCATCAAACCCTATGCGTCGGAGAGATAAAATTTTGCCCATATATTAGGTATATTGCAAAATATGTCGTATCTTTGCCTTGTCAAAGGCGAGAGACGCTGAGGTAAGGGGACGGAGAGTCCCCTTATTTCGTAGTATGACCCGACCCCAACGCCTCCTCCCGCACGCCGCCCCGAAGATGGCTGATTTGAACAACGAACCACTCTGATTATATGATAGATACGCAAAAAATCATTGCAATCGCCGAAAAACTGACGGAGGGCACGGAACTCTTCGTGGTGGGTTGCACCTGTACCCCGGGCAACGAGATCGAATTGCTGGTCGACAGCGACACGTCGGTATCGATCGACGCCTGCGCCGACCTGAGCCGGGCCATCGAAGCCGAACTCGACCGCGATGCGGAGGATTTCTCGCTCACGGTAGCTTCAGCCGGTATCGGTTCCGAACTCAAGTGCCTGCGCCAATACCGCAAACTGGTTGGCAATTCGGTCGAGGTGCTGCTGCAGAACGGATTGAAGATCATAGCCCACCTGGATGCCGCCGACGAGCAGGGAATCACCCTCTCCTACGAGGAGAAACAGACGGTCGAGGGGAAAAAACGCAAGCAGCTGGTCAAGGTAACCCGCACCTACGCATTCGACGAGATCAAATATACGAAAGAGTATCTCGACTTCAAATAACGCCTCCCTCCACGTACACCCGACACACACGGCACTTCGCCTGCCGGCCGCCACGAGTCGGGACCAACAAGACGTGGAGAGATCCAATGAAAATATCGAATAAAAAAATACAAAACACGGACAATGGACAACATGAATCTGATCAGCACGTTCGCTGAGTTCAAGGAGTTGAAGAACATCGACAAGAGCACGATGATCGGCGTATTGGAGGACGTCTTCCGCCATACGCTCCAGAAGTTGTACGAAACGGACGACAACTTCGACGTGATCATCAACCCCGACAAGGGCGACCTCGAAATCTGGCGCAACCGCACGGTCGTAGAGGACGGCACGGTCGAAAATCCGCAGATGCAGATCGCCGTATCGGAGGTGAAGGCCATCGACCCGACGTACGAGGTGGGTGACGAGTACACGGACCAGGTACGTCTCGAATCGTTCGGCCGCCGCGCCGTACTGTCGCTGCGCCAGAACCTCGCATCGCGTATTCTCGACCTCGAGAAGGCCAGCCTCTATGAGAAATACTCTCAAAAGGTGGGCGAAATCATCACCGGTGAGGTCTACCAGGTGTGGAAAAAGGAGGTATTGATCCTCGATGACGAGGAGAACGAACTGATCCTGCCGAAAGCGGAGCAGATCCCGAACGACTTCTATCGCAAGGGCGATACGATCAAGGCCATTGTCAAGAGCGTGGAGATGAACAACAACAATCCGCGCATCATCCTCTCACGCACGGCCAACCAGTTCCTCGAACGGCTGTTCGAGCAGGAGGTTCCGGAGATTTTCGACGGTCTGATCACCATCAAGAAGATCGTCCGCATCCCCGGCGAGCGCGCCAAGGTGGCTGTCGAATCCTACGACGAACGCATCGACCCGGTAGGAGCCTGCGTCGGCATGAAGGGATCGCGTATCTACACGATCGTCAAGGAGCTGCGCAACGAAAACATCGACGTGGTGAACTATACGACCAACCCGCAGCTGATGATTCAGCGTGCGCTGAATCCGGCCAAGATCTCAAGCATCACGATCGACGAGGAGAAGAAGACCGCTTCGGTCTACCTGAAACCCGACCAGGTGTCGCTCGCCATCGGCAAGGGCGGTCTGAACATCCGCCTGTCGAAGATGCTCACGGGCTACGACATCGACGTGTATCGCGAAGTCGAAGAGGAGGATGTCGCCCTCACGGAGTTCGCCGACGAAATCGACGGTTGGATCATCGATGCCCTGAAGGCAGCCGGTTGCGACACGGCCAAGAGCGTACTGGAGCTGAGCGTCGAGGAGATTGCCAACCGCGCCGACCTCGAGATTGAACAGGCTCAGAAAGTGGTCGAAATCCTGAAGGCCGAATTCGAGGAGTAATAACCAGCTAAGCAAGAAGAGAGGAGAAAGATATATGACTAACGGAAAAAAATTAAGGCTCATTCAGGTTGCAAAGGAGTTCAACGTGGGATTGAATACCATTACGGACTTCCTGCAGAAGAAGGGCATCAAGAGCGACGGATCGCCCAACACCCTCGTCGAACCCGACGTATATGCCGTTTTGGCCAAAGAATTCGGGTCCAACCGCAGCGCGGGGGATGCTCGCGAATCTGTCCGCGAACGTATTGCACAAAAACAGGCAACCGTGACGCTCGAGGAGACGCAGCGCCAGGCCAAGGAGGAGGAACGCGAGGTGGTGATCAAGAGCCGCATCATCAGCGTGCAGGACGAGATTCCCCATCCGAAAATCCTCGGTAAGATCGAACTCGATCCCAAGACCAAGACTCCGATTCAAAATCCCCACACCACGTCCACGGTGGAGACTCCGAAGGTGGAACCCGCTGTTGCCGAGAGCGTAGAGACACCTAAAACGGAAGTCGCGAAAGCCGAAGCAGAAGCCGCATCGGAAACGACAACCGTTACGGCACCTGCAACTCCGACCGCCCCGCCCCGCCCCACGAGCGAAGAGCAGCCCCAAGTTGCTCCGGCACAACATGCGGAGCCGAACACGGACGCTGCCGCCCAACCGACTCCGGCACCTCAGCCGCAACCGGAAGCTCCGAAAGACAACATCTTCCGTCCGTCAACCACGATTCTGACGGGTCCGCAGGTACTCGGCACGATGGACGTATCGGGCTTCGTACCGGGCGGCCGACACAAGCGCAAGCGCCTGCAGGAGAAGAAAGTAGACGTATCAAAGGCCCAGCAGCAGAAAGGCCAGGGCGGCGGCAAACCGACCCAAGGCAACAACACCGCCGCATCGGGCAAGAACGGCAATCCGGCCGCGGCCAATCAACCCAAACCGGGCGAGGGCCGTCGCAACAAGAACAAGAATAAGCCAAAACCGATCGTTCGCCCCGAGGTGAGCGACGAGGAGGTATCGAAGCAGGTCAAGGACACGCTGGCCCGTCTGACGGCCAAGGGCGCCAAGAGCAAAAGCTCGAAATACCGTAAGGACAAGCGCGAGGCCGTGGCCGAGCGTATGAACGAAGAGTTCGAACGCGAAGAACAGGAACGTTCGATCCTCAAGGTGACGGAGTTCGTAACGGTCAGCGAACTGGCTACGATGATGAACGTGCCCGTCACGGAGGTAATCACCGCCTGCATGAACCTCGGTCTGATGGTTTCGATCAACCAGCGTCTCGATGCCGAGGCCCTCGTGGTCGTAGCCGAGGAGTTCGGCTTCAAGACGGAGTTCGTTTCGGTCGAGATCCAGGAGGCAATCAACGATGAGGAGGCCGACAAGCCCGAAGACCTCGTTCCGCGTCCGCCGATTGTCACGGTAATGGGTCACGTCGACCACGGTAAAACGTCGCTGCTCGACTACATCCGCAAGACGAACGTCATCGAAGGTGAAGCCGGCGGTATCACTCAGCACATCGGTGCCTACAGCGTCGAGTTGAACGGTCAGAAGATCACGTTCCTCGATACGCCGGGTCACGAGGCCTTCACCGCCATGCGTGCCCGCGGTGCGAAGATTACGGATGTGGCAATTATCATCGTGGCCGCCGACGACAACGTGATGCCTCAGACCGTGGAGGCCATCAACCACGCTCAGGCAGCCGGTGTGCCGATGGTCTTTGCCATCAACAAGATTGATAAGCCGAATGCCAATCCGGACCACATCAAGGAGCAGCTCTCGCAGATGAACTACCTCGTGGAGTCGTGGGGCGGCAAGTACCAGGACCAGGAGATCTCGGCCAAGAAGGGCATCAACCTCGACAAACTGCTCGAAAAGGTGCTGCTCGAAGCCGAAATGCTCGACCTGAAGGCCAACCCCAACCGCAAGGCCGTGGGTACGGTCATCGAGTCGACGCTGGACAAGGGCCGCGGCTACGTTTCGACGGTACTCGTGCAGACGGGTACGTTGCATATCGGCGACGTGATCCTGTCGGGTATCTACACCGGCCGCGTGAAGGCCATGTTCAACGAGAACGGCAAGAAGGTAACCGAAGCCGGCCCCTCGACTCCGGTGCAGGTGCTCGGTCTGAACGGCGCCCCGCAGGCCGGCGACACGTTCAATGTGATGGACGACGACCGCTCGGCCCGCGAAATCGCCAATAAACGC
>CALUII010000003.1 GCA_944320665.1 uncultured Alistipes sp.
TGGAACTTCTGCGAAGTGCCGGTCAGACGGCGGGGCAGAATCTTGCCCTGCTCGTTGAGGAACTTCTTGAGGAACTCACCGTCCTTGTAGTCGACATACTTGATGCCGAGCTTCTTGAAACGGCAGTACTTCTTCTTCTTCACATCGACCGAGACGGGATTGAGGTAGCGGATCTCGGACTGAGCTGCATTGTTTTCCTGTGCCATGGCTTACTCCTCCTGTTTGTTAGAAAGTTTCGCACGACGCTTCTCCGAGTACTCTACGGCGAACTTGTCCTGCTTGAACGTCAAGAAGCGGATGATGCGCTCGTCGCGACGGTACTGCGTTTCGAGCGTGTTGATGAGCGATCCCTCACCCGTGAACTCCATGAGGAAGTAGAAACCGGTGGTCTTCTTCTGAATGGGATACGCGAGCTTCTTCAAGCCCCACGCCTCTTTGTTCACAATCTGACCGCCGTTCTCGGTGATAACGCCCTGGAATTTGTCAGCAACCTCCTGCACCTGAGCATCCGACAGGACGGGGGTGACAATGAAAACGGTTTCGTAATTGTTCATAATGCGTTAATTGGTTAAAATTTCCCTTTCGGGAGCGCAAAGATAGGAAGTAAAACCTTCAGATGCAAATTTTTCGTTCAAAAAAGCCCGCGCCGCCGCCACCTGACGGCCGGCATCTCCCCCCGCACGTTTCAACGGGCACACTCCGGGCCGGAGTCGGGACGTCCGCGCACCGGGATTGAAGCGCCCTTCCCTGTACATCCTGTACATCCGGCTCGGGACGCGACAGACAGCCTCTCCTTCGGAGGCACGCGACACCGACGCTACTCCTTCTCGGGGAAGCCCTGCGCCTTGAGCCGGATCTCGGAGCCGTCGGGCGTCACGAGGAAACAACCGGTCGACTCGTCGGTGATGTGGCCGATGACGTCGACCAGCCCCAGACGCATCACCTGCTCCTGCATGGAGAGCGGCACGGTGAAGAGCAATTCGAAATCCTGTCCGCCGTTGAGAGCCGCCACGACCGGATCGGTGTGCATCTCTTCGGCAAGGGCCGAGGTCTGTTTGGCGATCGGGATCCGTTCGAGATAGATCCGCGCCCCGCACTTCGAGGCCTTGCAGATCTGCATCAGGTCACTGGCCAGGCCGTCCGAAAGGTCGATCATCGACGTCGGCACGATACCCTCCGAGGCCAGCGCCTCGATGATGTCCGTACGCGGACGCGGTTTCAGGTATTTTTCGAGCAGATATTCATAACCGTCGAACTGCGGTTCGGGATGGCCCACATCCTCCAACACACGTTTCTCACGTTCGAGCAGCCGCAGGCCCATGTACGCCGCACCAAGGTTGCCCGTGATGCAGACCAGGTCGTGCTTGCGGGCGCCGGAACGATAGACCACCTGCTCCTTCTTGGCCGAGCCGATGGCCGTAATGCCCAAAACGAGCCCGGTCATCGAGGCCTTCGTATCGCCCCCGACCAGGTCGATGTGCTGCTCGCGGCAGGCAAACGAGATGCCCTCGTAGAGGTCCTCGAGGGCCTCAACCGAGAGTTTCGACGAGACACCCAACGAGACGGTGATCTGTTCGGGCGTACCGTTCATGGCGAGGATGTCGCTCACGCCCGATGTCACGGCCTTGTATCCCAGGTGTTTGAGCGGGAAGTAGGTCAGATCGAAATCCACACCCTCGAACATCGTGTCGGTCGAACAGAGTACCACATCGCCCTCCTCGGGGGCAATGACGGCGGCATCGTCGCCCACACCGGCCACGGTCGACGAGTTCCCCTGTGCAAAGGAGTGCGTCAACCGATCGATCAGGCCGAACTCACCCAATTCGGCGATTTCGGTACGTTTTTTCTTCTCCATGAGTTCCTATTTTCTGACAAAATTAGCGGAAATACCTTGTTTCCGCAAAAAATAACGTACTTTTGTAACGGAAATCCCAAAACGACCATACATATGATCAATATCGTTTTATTCGGTGCCCCGGGCTGCGGCAAAGGGACGCAGGCCCAACGGCTCAAGGAACATTACGGCATCCACCACGTCTCGACGGGCGAGGTGATTCGGGGCGAAATCGCCCGCGGCACGGAGTTGGGCAAACGGATGGAGGGCTACATCAAGTCGGGGCAACTGGCCCCCGACGAGGTGGTGATCGACATGATCGCCCACTACATCGCCGAGCACAAGGATGCCAAAGGCTGCATCTTCGACGGTTTTCCGCGTACGACCCACCAGGCCGAGGAGTTCGACCGCATCCTGGCCGCACACGGGCTGAAGGTGGATCTGATGGTGGACATCCACGTTCCGGAGGAGGAGCTGGTTCGCCGTATTCTGCTTCGCGGCAAGGAGTCGGGGCGTGCGGATGATGCCTCGGAGGAGGTGATTCGCGAACGCATCGACGTCTACCACAAGCAGACGGCCGTGGTAGCCGACTTCTACGCCCGTCAGAACAAATATGCCGACGTAAACGGCGTGGGCACCATGGACGAGGTCTTCGACCGCATCTGCACCGTGATCGACCGCACAATCGGCCAATAGCATCCGCTCGGAGACAACCGGGCTCTGCCGTCGGTCCGAACGGACCGATCATCAGAAGCGCCGACCGACGATGTCCGAGGGCAAACAGACGGCCGGGAAGAGTTCACACTCCGGCCCCATACGCACGAGGCGCCTATGCTTGTATGCATAGGCGCCTCGTCTTTTTTGCAGAAGTCCACTGCGGCGCGGCCACGGAGCCTCCCATTACCGATGCCGGATCCACACATCCCGGCACGGCACACCGTACGATCGTCACCGGCCCGATATCAGACGCACATGCTGGCGCGGCGTATTGTCGGGAGTCAACGGGGACTCCTCCTCCAGCTCATCGAGCAGCAGATCGGTCACCAACAGCTGGGTCTCGTCGGGATCCTCCCCCGCCACGGCCTCATACTTTTTATAAATATAGTCACTCATGGCCACCTTGTAGCGCCGTCCCTCGCGCAGCTGCGGGAAGCGCACATCGACCGCCTCGCCATCGGCGCCGACAACAATCTCATAGGGCGTCGAAGCATAGAGGTCGATGCGGTGCGACTCTTTCGTATTGACCGGATCGTTGTACTTGACAAGAATCATCCGCCGCATCTGCTCGGGTGTCATTTCGAGTGTCACGACCGTCGATCCGAATGGTTCCAGATCGAATATGCGGGCCAGCGGCACATCACCCTGCGCCAGCGAGTCAAGCCGCACTCCCCCGATGTGGTAGAAAGCCACCCCGGCATCGGTTTCGTCGGCCAGCAGATCGGTCAGCAGGTTGGCCAGCCCGACGGCGTTGGCCACGTGGGTCAACGTCCCGACAGGTTGCTGCAATTCGGGATTGGCATAATACCCCTCCACCTGTTCGGCATACGCCTCGTCGGGTTCGTAATCGGCAAGCGGCACCAGTCGGAAATCGACCGACACCACCTCGTCACCGCGCAGCCGCACGGTCGTGACACCGACGTAATTCAGATTCTTACCCGTCTGCGTCAGCAACGTACCGTTCACCCGTTCGTCAATCAATTCATGGCTGTGGCCGCCGATTACCAGGTCGTAGGCCGTCTCGCCGGCCAGAAACTCCCGATCGTGCGAGGCCCCCATGTGCGATACCAGCACCAGCAGATCGCACCGATCGGCAATCGAGGCATACTCCCGCGCCATGCGCTGCGGATCGGGGAAGGTCAGCCCGCGGAATACGGCCTCGAGACCCGCCGGGCGGTTATCTCCCTCGTAGTTGGTCACCACGCCGACGAATCCCACCTTCACGCCCCCCTTCTCGAGGATGACATAGGGCGGAACCTGCGGCACAGCCACCGTATCGCTCACCAGATTGGCGCACACGACCGGAAAATCAACCGTCCGGATCATCCGCCCCAAAACCTCTTGCCCCGGGTCGAACTCATGGTTGCCAACCGTCGCGACATCATACCCCAGCCGGTTCATCAGTTCGAGAATTGGTCGCCGGTCCTCCGCCATATCCACATAAGCATTGCCCGTCCATCGGTCACCGGCATCAACCAGGAAGACAATCTGTGCCGTATCGCGGCAACGCTCCACGGCCTCGGCCAGTTGCGCAAAGCGTTCGATGTGCGCATGCATGTCGTTCGTCGCCAGCAACACGACACTTCGTTCCCGCGGCCCGCAGGCCATCATCAGCCCCAGCAGGCACCATATCCCGCTCCAACAGGCAATTCTTCTCATCGTTTTCATATATAATGGATGCAAGATTTCTCCCGGACGATTTCGTTCCGACCGTTCCCCTCCACACGCAGAGACGAGTCTCCTTCCCCTCCGCTCTCACGGCGAGCAACGGACACCCCCATGCCGGAAAAAAATTCCATAAAGTCACCCCAAATCGATCGAAATCGTCCGCAGACATGCCAAAGTTAAAAAGAAATTCGTTATCTTTACACACCTTTATTCCGAAAACCCTATGTCCAACACTCCGCTCAAAGTCGTATGCGAGAACCTCGGCCGCACGATCGAAGTCCCCATGGGCACCTCCCTGCGTGAGATCGAGCACACCTTCTCCATCACGGGGCCCTATCCCTTTCTGGCCGCCTACGTGAACCATCGGCTCAAGGAGCTTGACTACTGCGTCTATACCCCGGTAACGCTGCGCTACGTGGACATCACCTCCTATACGGGACTTCGCGTCTACCAGCGCACCGCCTGGTTCATCCTCCAGAAAGCCACCCGCGACCTCTACCCCGCGCACCGGCTCCACATCCGCCACTCGATGGGACCGAGCGGATTCTACTGCGAACTCGAAGGCCGCGATGCCCTCTCGCCCGAGGATGTTGCGGCGCTCGAAGCGCGCATGCGCGAGTTGGTCGCACTCGACATCCCGATCCTGCGTACGAAGGCCCTCACGTCGGAGGTCCGCGCCCGCTACGAGGAGCAGGGGCTCGACGACAAGGTCATCCTGCTCGACACGCGTCCGCGGCTCTACAGCAAACTCTATACGCTCGACGGCCTGGCCGGCTACTTCTACGGTTCGCTGGCCCCGTCGACGGGCTACGTAAACCGTTTCGCCATCGAGCCCTACTACAAGGGGTTCTATCTGGCGCTGCCGCTGCACACGGCCCCCGAACGGCTGCAGACCAAGGTCCATCAGGAGAAGATGTTCAGCATCTTCCAGGAGTATCAGTCCTGGGTGCGGATCATGGGCGTCCCGACCGTCGGCGACATCAATTCGAAGGTGCTGGCCGGCGATGCGGGCGGACTGATCAAGATCGCCGAGGCTTTCCACGAACGCAAATTTGCCGAGGTGGCCGACACGATTCTGCGCGCCAACATCACTCGGGGCGTACGCATGGTCCTGATCTCGGGTCCGTCGTCGAGCGGCAAAACCACCTCGGCCATGCGTCTGAGCATCCAGCTGGGCGTTCTGGGCCTGAAGCCGGTGCTGATCTCACTCGACGACTACTTTGTCGACCGCGAGAAGACCCCGCGCGACGAAAACGGCGAATACGACTACGAAGCGCTCGAGGCAATCGACCTGCAGCTCTTCAACGAGCACCTGCACCGCCTCATGCAGGGCGAAAGCGTCGATATTCCAC
Organism: uncultured Alistipes sp.; assembly: GCA_944320665.1. GTDB lineage: Bacteria > Bacteroidota > Bacteroidia > Bacteroidales > Rikenellaceae > Alistipes. The sequence goes on from CALUII010000003.1 coordinate 5,572, forward strand.
GCTACGACTTCATCACCGGCAAGCGCCAGTGGCACAACAACCCGTTGACGCTCGACGAGCGATCGATCCTGATCGTCGAGGGAATCCACGGACTCAACCCGCGGCTCACGCCGAGCATTCCGGACGACCGCAAATTCAAGATCTACATTTCGTGTTTCACGTCCGTTGCGATGGACAACGTCTCGCGCATCGCCACAACAGACAACCGCCTGCTGCGCCGCCTCACGCGCGACTACACGCAGCGCGGTTCCAACGCCCTGCAGACGCTGTCGCGCTGGCCGAGTGTCCGCCGCGGCGAGGAGCGCCACATCTTCCCCTACCAGGAGAATGCCGACGTGATGCTCAACTCGTCGCTCTTCTACGAAATCTCGGTGCTGCGCCGCTTCGCGGAGCCGATCCTGCGCGAGGTTCCCGACACGGTACCCGAATACGACGAAGCACGCCGTCTGCTCAAATTTCTGGACAACTTCATTCCGATTCCGCCGGACGAGATTCCGCCGACGTCGGTCCTGCGCGAATTCATCGGCGGCAGCAGTTTCCGCTACTGAACCCCATCGGACAGGAGCTCGAAGAGAACTTACAAACCAATAAAAACTTCAATACACACAACACATGTTTGACAAATTTTCGACACGCCACATCGGCGTAAGCCGTGAAGGCGACCTGAAAGCCATGCTCGACGTCATTGGCGTCGGTTCGGTCGAGGAGCTGATCTCGCAGGTGATCCCGCAGTCGATCCGCCTGAAAAAACCGATCGCCCTGCCCGCCGAGGGGATGAGCGAATACGAATACGCGAACCACATCCGCGCCATCGCCGACCGCAACCGCTGCCTGCGTTCGTTCATCGGCATGGGCTACTATCCGAACGCCGTGCCGGCGGCCGTCGTGCGCAACGTCTTCGAGAACCCGGCGTGGTACACCTCCTACACCCCCTACCAGGCCGAGATCTCGCAGGGTCGTCTGGAGGCACTGCTGAATTTCCAGACCGCCGTCATCTCGCTCACGGGCATGGAGATCGGCAACTGCTCGCTGCTCGACGAGGGCACGGCCACGGCCGAGGCGATGCTGATGATGTTCGCGTTGCGCTCGCGCGAAGCCGTGAAGGAGGGACGCTGCCAGCTTTTCGTGGACCGCAACCTCTTCCCGCAGACGCTCGACGTGCTGCTGACACGCAGCGAGCCCTTCGGCATCGAGCTGATCATCGACGACTACGACAGCTACGAATTCACGGGCAAGGAGTTCGGCGCCATCGTCCAATATCCCGCCGCCGACGGCGAGGTGCGCGACTATTCGGCCTTTACGACGGCCGCACACGCCAAGGGCGTGCTGGTTACGGCCGTTGCCGACCTGCTGTCGCTGGCCCTGCTCCAGGCCCCGGGCGAATGGGGGGCCGACATCGCCGTGGGCACGTCGCAGCGTCTGGGTACGCCGATGGGCTTCGGCGGTCCGGGTGCCGGATACATGGCTACGCGTGAGGCCTACAAACGCAACATGCCGGGCCGTATCATCGGCGTGTCGGTCGACCGCCTGGGCAACAAGGCACTGCGTATGTCGCTCCAGATGCGCGAGCAGCACATCAAACGCGAAAAGGCAACATCGAACATCTGCACGGCCTCGGCCCTGATGGCCTCGATGGTCGGCTTCTACTGCGTATATAACGGCCCCGAGGGTCTGAAGCGTGCCGCCACGACGGCCCACGAGGCGGCCATGAGCGTTGCCCGCGGACTCGAGGCACTGGACTACAAACTGGCCCACACGGTCTTCTTCGACACGATTGAGGTCGAGGCCGAGGCATCGGTAATCCAGTCGCTGGCACTCGAACGGGGCATCAACTTCTTCTATCCGGACGAAGGACGCGTGCGCATGTCGTTCGACGAGGTGACGACACCGGCCGAAATCGAGAGCGTAATCGCCCTCTTCGCCGAGGCCAAGGGCCGCAAGCCGAAGGCCGTAAAGGAACATGCGGAGGTGATCCCGGCCGCACTGCAGCGCACGTCGGGCTACCTGACCGAACCGGTCTTCAATTCGTACCGCTGCGAGAGCGACCTGATGCGTTACATCAAGCGCCTCGAGTTGCGCGACATCTCGCTGGCCAACTCGATGATCTCGCTCGGCTCGTGCACGATGAAACTCAACGCCGCTGCCGAAATGATGCCGCTCTCGCTGGCCGGCTTCCAGAACATGCACCCCTTCGCACCGGCCGACCAGGCCGAGGGCTACCACCAGCTCATCGAGGAGCTGGAGCACGATCTGGCCGTGATCACAGGCTTCGCCGCCTGCTCGCTGATGCCCAACTCGGGCGCTGCGGGTGAGTACACGGGCCTGATGGTGATCCGCGCCTACCACCAGAGCCGCGGCCAGGGCTACCGCAACATCGTGCTGATGCCGGCCTCGGCCCACGGCACGAACCCGGCCTCGGCAGCCATGGCCGGCATGAAGATCGTGACGGTGGTGTGCGACGACAAGGGCAACATCGACGTCGAGGACCTGAAAGCCAAGGCCCAGGAGCACAGCTCGGAGCTGGCCGGCATCATGATCACCTACCCCTCGACGCACGGCGTCTTCGAAAGCCGCATCCGCGAGATCGTCGATGCCGTGCACGACGCCGGCGGCCAGGTCTACATGGACGGTGCCAACATGAATGCCCAGGTGGGCCTCACCAACCCGGGTTACATCGGCGCCGACGTCTGCCACCTGAACCTGCACAAGACCTTTGCAATGCCTCACGGCGGCGGCGGCCCGGGCGTCGGTCCGATCTGCGTGGCCGAACACCTCAAACCTTTCCTGCCGTCGCACCCGCTGGTGGCCACGGGCGGCGACGAGGGCATCACGGCCGTCGCATCGGCACCGTGGGGCTCGGCCATGCTGCTGCCCATCACCTACGGCTACATCAAGATGCTGGGAGCCGACGGCCTGCGCCACGCCACGGAGATGGCCATCGTCAATGCCAACTACATGTCGTCGGCCCTCAAGCACGAGTACCGCACCTACTATTCGGGTGAGACGGGCCGCGTGGGCCACGAGATGATCCTCGATCTGACGCACTTCAAGCACGACTACAACATCGACTGCGGCGACATCGCCCACCGTCTGATGGACTACGGCTTCCATGCTCCGACGCTCTCGTTCCCGGTGCATGAGACGCTGATGGTCGAGCCGACGGAGTCGGAGCCGAAGGCCGAGATGGACCGCTTCATCGAGGCGATGATCCGCATCAAGCGCGAGTGCGAGGCCGCCGTCGGCCAGCCGGACAACGTTGTGGTCAACGCCCCGCACACCGCCGTTGAACTTTGCGGCGAGTGGTCGCACCCCTACACGCGCGAGGAGGCAGCCTTCCCGCTGCCGTGGATCCGCGAGGCGAAGTTCTTCCCCTACGTGACGAAGATCGACAACGGCTACGGCGACCGCAACCTCTGCTGCCGCAACCTGGAGTAGCCGCGACGGGTCACCACACACGAAAGCGGGCTTCCGAATCGATTCGGAAGCCCGCTTCATTTATGTCTCATGGGGCACACCGGGAGTTGTCCGCCACCCCGCGGGAAGGGGCCTGCCACCCCGCTGTCGCCTCACGCCCCGGCCCGGTCCGATCCGGCCCGGTCAGAAGGCGATGCCGACCCGCCACAATACGGCCGGCTGCCACGAAGTTCCGTTCACGCCCCGACCGATCCGTTGCAACTGCATGCCGAGCGAGGTATTCAGCGCCGTCCGCCCGAAGAGGGCCCAACTCAAACCAAATGCCGGATGGAGGTAGACTCCGGCACACCCGCGGAACCCGATGAACGAATAGCCGGCATCCAGTGCGATGTAGGGTGAAACGGGCCGGTCAATCGGATAACACCTCACCTGCACAAAGAGCGGCACGAGATCCTGTTCCAGATCATTGAACGTATTGCAGGCAATACCGGCACCGCAGAAGAGCGACGACCCGACGAGCACGCCGTGCACCGTCTCGAAAAGCAGCCGATCCGCAGGCTGCGTACCGATTGCAAACCCATAGCCGACGCTCAACTCGCCCTGATAACGCACGGGCACGGCACGCTCCTGCGCCTGCAGTGTGAAGGGCACCACCGCGGCCGCAGCCGCCGCAAGCAGCCACCCGACGATGCGCCGGCGAATCAGACTCTTATTACTTATCCGGATTTTCATAAACATCCACACAAGGATCTGCCCCGCACCGCTACGGCGTCGCACCGGACAACGGGCGGAATCTACCTGCAATTTAGAAATTTTGCGGCGAATTGCAAAATCCGCCGGAAAATTCTACCTTTGTCGCATTGTATTCTTAATCCAATCGAATCGAAATGAAAGTAGAACAGAACAAGATGGTCGGTGTGGACTACAAACTCACCGTCGACGGCCAGATCGCCGATCAGTCCCGCCCGGGACAGCCCCTCGAATTCATCTTCGGCACGGGTATGCTGCTGCCCAAATTCGAGGAAGCCATCCTCGGCAAAGAGGTCGGCGAGAGCGTATCGTTCACCCTCGAGCCCAAGGACGGCTACGGTGAATTTGTGGCCGAAGCCGTGGTAGACCTGCCGAAAAACATATTCATGGTCGACGGCAAACTGGCCGAGGACATCCTCTTCGAGGGTTCGCAGGTGCCGATGAGCGACGCACAGGGCAACCGCATGCTGGGCGTGGTGAAGGAGGTCGGCGACGAGACCGTGAAGATGGACTTCAACCACCCGATGGCCGGCAAGACGCTCCACTTCGAAGTGGAGGTAGTCTCGGTACGCGACGTCACGCCCGAGGATCTGCAGGGCAGCTGCGGTTGCGGCGATTGCGGCGGCGGATGCGACGACGGCTGCGGCCACGAAGGTCACTGCAACTGCCACTAACCGACACGCGAAACGACTGTCCGGCTCCCGCATCAACACGGGCACCGGACAGTTTTCTTTTATTCCACACGCCGCGACGCCACTTTCACCCCTCCCCAGATGATCTCCGTCCGTCAATACCTCTTCTCGGTCACCAACTCGCACGGCCTCACCCGCACGCTGGGCGAGCTGGACCTCTGCCGCGATGCGGCGGGGCGGCCGCTCTACAGCGTGGGCAACAGCGCCGTCGTTTTCCGCATCCGCCACCGGGGCCGTCTCTGCGCCCTGCGCTGCTATACCCATCCGGCCCGCCACCTCGTGGAGATCTACGGCGACCGACTGCTGCATAACGAACTCTTCGTCTACTGCAACGAGACCGAAGGCCGGTGGACCGACGTGGTGCTCGACCGCTGGATCGAAGGCGAGACGCTCCACGAACGCATTTCCCGCGCCGACCGCCGGGAGTTTCAGCGGCTTGCACACGAGTTCGATGGTCTGGGCGCATCGCTCGTTGCGGATGAATGGGCCCACGGGGATCTGAAACCCGAGAACCTCATCGTCACCCCCGAAGGAGGCCTCTGCCCGATCGACCTCGATGCCACCTTTCTGCCGGCCTTTGCCGGCGAGGAGAGTCCCGAACTGGGGACGGCCGCCTTTCAGCATCCGGCCCGCACGTCGGCCGATTACGACGCCCACCTGGACGACTTCCCGGTAGCTCTGATCGCCACCGCACTGCACGCCCTCGGCTGTGACCCGTCGCTGCGCACACGCTACGGCACGCACGAGACGCTGCTCATCGATCCGCAACGCCTGCCCCAAGATCCGGCCCTGCAGGAGATCCTCACCCTCTTCGAAGGGCGCTGCATGGCTGCTGCCTACCGCATCGCCCGACTGCTTCTCCTGCCGACGCTCCACCTGCCCGGCCTGGCCGACCTGCTCCGCGAGGCGGCACGCACCACCCCCACCGAGTTTCCGTTCTCCACGACCGCTGCCGCAACCACCCCTTCCCCGCACCACACACCGACTGCGCAGAATCCGTCGGACAAAACCCTCGAACTCTTCGCCGCCGAAGGACTGTGGGGCTACCGGGACACCCGGAGTGGGGACACGGTCATTGCGCCGCTCTACGACTGCGGCTTCGACTTCACCGAAGGGCTGGCCGCCGTGCGGCTCGGCCAGACGTGGCACTTCATCGACCCGACAGGACGCCCGGCACTTCACTGCCCGAACTTCGATGCCGTGAAACCCTTTCGCGACGGCCGCGCACTGGGATACCGCGCCGGTCGCCGCTGCACAATCGATCGCACGGGCAGGGTGGTCGAATTGGAATATTGACGGCAAATTCGTATCTTTGCAAACAATAAGAAAGCGCGCGCATGACGCACCCGAATGCACCCATGACATCTCTCAGAAATCTGACCGCAGCCGAAATTACCCGGCTCGAAGCACTCGGCACCACGGCCGAGGATTGGTCGCAGGTATTCGTTTCGGAGGAGTTTACCCCCACGCAGCTGGTTTGCAGCCGGCTTGAGGGGCGCATCGAACTCGCCACCGACGCCCGGATCATCGCTTCGCGCGTGCGGAACTACCGCATCGGCGCCCGCAGCGTGGTCGAACAGGTGACGGCACTCGAATGCCGCCACGAAAGCACGTTCGGCAACGGCACACCCGTGGCCACGATCAACGAATGCGCCGGCCGCACGGTCCGCATCTGCGACACGATGTCGGCCCAGGCAGCCTACGTAGTGGCTCTCTACCGCCACCGCCCGCAGACGGTGGCCGCCCTCGAGCAGATGGTCGACGCGGTGTGCGACGCACGCCGTTCGACACTCGGCACCGTGGGCCACGACAGCCGCATCACGGGGGCACGGTTCATCCGCGAGGTGAACGTCGGCAACGACGTGACGATCGACGGGGCTTCGCTGCTCGAAGAGGGAACGCTGTGCGATGGCGCATGGGTCGGCATCGACGTCAAGGCCCGCCATTTCATCGCCGCCGAAGGGGCACGGCTCGACACGGGTCTCCTGGCCGATCGGTGCTTCGTGGGCGAGTGCGCCACGCTGGCCAACGGCTTCACGGCCACGGATTCGCTCTTCTTCGCCAACTCGCACTGCGAGAACGGCGAAGCCGCCTCGATCTTCGCAGGCCCCTACACCGTATCGCACCACAAGTCGTCGCTGCTGATCGCCGGTCTGTTCTCGTTCTTCAACGCCGGCAGCGGCTCGAATCAGAGCAACCACCTCTTCAAGAGCGGCGCCGTACACCAATCGGTACACCTGCGCGGCTGCAAGTTCGGCAGCGGCGCCTACATCATGTCGCCCGCCCGCGAGGGGGCCTTCACGATGGTACTGGGGCACCACGCCCAGCACCACGACACGTCGGAATTTCCCTACTCCTACCTGGTCGAGAAGGAGGGGCGATCGATGCTCATGCCCGGCGCCAACCTCACAAGCTACGGCGCCGTGCGCGACGTGGAGAAGTGGCCGGCACGCGACCATCGCCGCGTGCGACGCGACGTGATCGACTTCGGGGAGTGGAACCCCTACGTCTGCGGCGGATTCGTGCAGGCGGTCAATGCCCTGCACACGCTCGAGGAGCACGAACCCGAGGCCGCAACCTACAACTACAAGGGCGTCTCGATCAAATCGACCATGCTGCACCGCGGCATCGGACTCTACAACAAGGCGATCGTCGCCGCGATGGGCGACCTGCTCTCGCGCGGTGCCACCTGCGACGACGCTCCGGGTGCCGGCCGCTGGATCGACGTCGCCGGACAATACATCACCCGACAGGCCGTCGAGGCCATTTTGGCCGACGTCGATGCCGGTACCATCCGTACGCTCGGGGAGTTCGACACCCGCTTCCGGGCCTTCGACGCCCGCTACGATGACTACGCCCACAGCTATGCCGAGGCGTTGCTCGGGTCGCTGCTCGGCCATACCCCCTCGGCACAGGAGGTGGCCGAGGCGATCGAGGCCGGAGCGAATGCACGTGCCGCCATGCGCCGCACGACCGACGCGGACCGCGCACGCGACTGCGCACTTGCCATGTCCGTGAGCTACGGCATCGATGCCGACGATCCGGCCGAAGTCAAGGCCGACTACTACGCCGTAAGAGGACTCAAGGAGGCTTAAATGTATACGCAGAGCATCACACGCAACCACCGCACGGCCTTCGTGCTGGCGATCGACTGCTCGGGGTCGATGAACGAGGAGGTGCGCTTCGGCCACCGCCGCATGACGAAGGCGGCAGCCGTCGCTGCCGTAGCCAACCGCCTGCTCTTCGAACTGACGGAACGCGCACGCCGCAGCGACGGGTTGCGCGACTACTACGACATCGCCCTGATCGGCTACGGCGGATCGGGTCTGCACCCGCTTGTGGGCGATCGGCTTGACTTCCTGACGCTGCCCGAAGTGGCAGCCCGGGGCACGCACCCCACCGCCACGCAATCCGAATACCGCCTGCCGGACGGCAGCGCCGCCCTGCTCGACGAGGTGCCCGTGCCGGTGTGGATCACGCCGCAGGCCGAGGGCGAGACGCCGATGTACGAAGCGTTGCTCGCCGTGCGCGACCTGGTCGCACGATGGACCGCACGACCCGAGCATGCGGCCAGTTTCCCGCCCGTGGTCTTCAACATCACCGACGGCGAGGCCTCCGACTGCGACGACGCCGAACTGCGCGAAGTCTGCTCGCAGATCCGCACGCTGCATACGGACGACGGTGCCGTGCTGCTGATCAACATCCACATCGCCTCGGGCACGGATGAACGGGCCCTACTCTTTCCGACGACCGACGAGGCATCGTACGGCAACCGCTATGCCGCACTGCTCTACGACTGTTCGAGCGAGATGCCGGCCGCGTTCGACGCAGCCATCCGCGACCTTCGGGGCGGCGGGCAACCGCCCTTCCGCGGCATGAGCTACAATGCCTCGATGCAGGAGTTGCTGACCATTCTGAACATCGGATCGATCAGCGTCAAAACCGAATAATCCAACGACCGAAGAACCCTCAACGTCCCACGCACGCGGTATGACACCGACCCTCTATACCTTTCTGCAGGCCCTGACGGCCCCCGCCACCCACTTCGTGACGCTGCACGAGGCGCAGCCCCTCCGCGGGCATGACGGACGCATCGTCATGAGCCGCACGTCGCGCTTCGCCGAAGCCGAAATCACCTGGTCGGGTGCCCGCTGGCTGCTCTGCATGCCGCTCGTTCCGGCCGCCATCCCCTCGATCGAACGGGCAGCCGCCCGGCTCCATACGCTTCGCTCGGAGTGGATCGCCGAATACCGTCTGCTGCGTGACGAACTCCGCTACGAGGATGCACTGGGTCAGGTACGGCAGTCAGACCTCGTGCTGCAACGGCTGCCCGAGGGAATCTCCTTTGACGAAGCCTGCACGCTCCTCCCGCGCGAGGAGCTTCAAGAAGCTTTGGAAGCGCTGCGCCACGAACTGACCCGGCTGGGACTCTCACACCGCAACCTCAAGCCGGAAAACCTGCGCTGGAGCCACGGACAGCTGATTCCGATCCGTTGGCACTACATCGGCACGGATCCCGCGGAGGATGATGCCGCCTTCGAGCAATTGCGCCGTCACCTTGCCGCCTGTCCATCGGCTGCAGTCGCTGCGACACCGCTCGTTTCGGACGTCAGCGCACCCTACGGCTCACCAACGGACCGACTGACGGGACACCTGTGGGTGGGCAATGTCTTCGAGCAGCTGGTCTGTGTGGCCGACCGCGAAGGATTCGGCTTTGTAGACACGGCCAACCGCACGGTCATCCCCGCGCAATACCGCTGGGCGGGCGACTTCCACGAGGGGCGCGCCCCGGTGCAGACGGACGAAGGTATGGGGCTGATCGACAAACAGGGACGCTACATTCTGCCGCCGCGATTCGAAATCGTGGAATATTGTCCCGAAAAGAGTCGTACCTTTGTACGCGAAAAGGGCGTCTGGAGCATGTACGACTACCTGGGCCGCTTCTTGGGACCGGCTCCCGACGGCCCGTGGGAAGAGGAGTAGTCGTTGCGCAGGCACCCGCCAAAAAAAATTGAAAGATACGAAGCATACCAAATACAAAACTAAAAACCTCTGAAAAAACTATGGAAGCAGTAAAAGTTCTGATCATCGGCAGTGGCCCCGCGGGCTACACCGCCGCCATCTACACGTCGCGTGCCAACCTCTCGCCCGTCCTTTACGAGGGCATCGAGCCGGGCGGTCAGTTAACGACGACGACCGAAATCGAAAACTTCCCGGGCTACCCCGAGGGCGTGGACGGCAACCAGATGATGGCCGACATCCGCAAACAGGCCGAGCGTTTCGGTGCCGACCTGCGTTCGGGCAACATCACGAAGGTCGACCTCTCGTCGCGTCCGTTCCACGTAGTGGTCGACGGCGAAAAGGAGATCGTGGCCGACAGCCTCATCGTCGCTACGGGTGCCACGGCCAAGTACCTGGGCCTGCCCTCGGAGCAGAAATACCGCGGCATGGGTGTGAGTGCCTGCGCCACATGCGACGGCTTCTTCTACCGCAAGAAGGATGTAGCCGTAGTCGGCGGCGGTGATACCGCCTGCGAGGAGGCCACCTACCTGGCCACGCTCTGCCGCCAGGTCTACCTGATCGTACGCAAGCCCTTCCTGCGCGCCTCGAAGGCAATGCAGGAGCGCGTCTTCAACACGCCGAACATCAAGGTTCTCTTCGAGCACAACACGGCCGAAGTGCTGGGCGACGAGAACGGCGTGACGGGCGCCCTGCTGCGCAAGACCGACGGCTCGGAGACGAAGATCGACATCTCGGGCTTCTTCCTGGCCATCGGACACCACCCCAACACGGAGCTCTTCGCCGGCCAGCTGGAGCTCGACGCCGAGGGTTACATCAAGGTCCAGGGCGGCACGTCGAAGACCTCGGTCGAGGGCGTATTTGCCGCAGGCGACGTGAAGGATCCGCACTACCGTCAGGCCATCACGGCCGCCGGTTCGGGCTGCATCGCCGCACTCGACTGCGAGCGTTTCCTGCACCAGTAGCCCCACCGCAAGAGAGACGTATCTCGAAGAGCAACGGCCCCTGTCGGGTCCGGTCTGCGGCAGCACGACACACGTATGCCGTCACGTACCGGCCCGACAGAGGCCGCCCTCTCTTCCACGAAGGACAACCGTCGGCCTCTGCAAAATCAGAATCATACCCATGAAAAAAAGGATCTTTCTGCCCTGTTTTTGCGGCATCGTGCTGCTTCTGTGCAGCGCAACCTCGTGCGGCGTACAGACACACTACATCGGCAAGAGCTACCCGTCGACCGACCACCCGGATCTCTTCCTCGACTGGAAGGACGTGCCGTGCGACTACGAGACGATGGGCCGTATCGAAGCTTCGATCGTCCTCTTCGGCTCGCCCGAAAAGGCACAGGCCGCCATCGAGCGTGAGGCCCGCGCCAAGGGTGCCGATGCCATGGTCTTCACGTTGCTCTACGACCAGTCGGCACCGACGACCGTCACGACCACCGAAGCGACCCACCGCGACGCCTCGGGCGAACGCTCCCACACGGACGTCACGACGACCAGCGCCCCGGCACGCGACCGTCTGACGGCCATCTTCATCAAATACAAGCACTAAACACACCCGACCTTGAGTTTCTCCGTCACCATACTCGGCTCGGCCTCGGCCAAACCCACGCCGTCGCGCCACCCGTCGTCGCAGATCGTCAACGTGCACGAACAGTACTACCTGGTCGACGCCGGCGAAGGGGCCCAGCAGCAGATGGCCCGCTACGGGATCAATCCGCTGCGGTTGCGCGGGGTCTTCATCTCGCACCTGCACGGCGACCATCTCTTCGGGCTCTTCCCGCTGATCTCGACCCTCGGACTCTACGGGCGCCGCACGCCGCTCGACATCTACGCCCCGGCCCCCTTCGGCGAGATCCTGGAGTGCCACCTGCGCTACTTCGACCGCGACCTGCCCTACGAGGTACAATGGCACGAAACCAACACGACGCGCCATGCGCTGCTCTTCGAGAACCGCACCCTCGAGGTGTGGTCCATCCCGCTGCGCCACCGCGTGCCGTGTGCCGGCTTTCTCTTCCGCGAGAAGGAGCCGCCGCTCAACGTCGAGAAGTTCAAGATCGCCCGCTACGGATTGGGCATCGCACAAATCACCGCCGCCAAGCGCGGTGAGGACATCACGCTCGCCAGCGGCGAGACCGTGCCCAACGCCGAACTGACCTACCGGCCCTATGCCGCACGGTCATACGCCTACCTATCCGACACGAACTATTCGGCCAAGGCGGCGCGACTGTGTGCCGGAGTCGACCTGATGTACCACGAGGCGACCTACGCCGCCACCGAACGCAAGATCGCCCGCGAACGGGGCCACGCCACCTCGGAGGATGCCGCCCGGGCGGCCAGCGAGGCCGGAGCCCGCGGACTGATCATCGGCCACTTCTCGTCGCGCTACAAGGAGGAGTCGCAGCTGGTCGAGGAGGCCCGCCGCCTCTTCCCGCAGACGGAGGCCGCCACCGAAGGACGCACGTTCGAACTGCCCGAAAACCGCATCAAGAAGTGATTACGAAAGCCGAAATACAACTTGTCCGTTCACTGGCCGACAAACGCGGCCGCAACGAAACGGGCCTTTTTGTCGCCGAGGGGGCCAAACTCGTCGGCGAACTGCGCGACTCGCGGTGGCGCATCCACCGCCTCTATGCCCTCGAGGGACTCTTCACGGGGTCGGACGTAACGGTCGTCACCCCCAAGGAGATGGAGCGTCTCTCGCTGTTGACCACCCCATCGAATACATTGGCCCTGGTCGAGATTCCACGCCGCACACTGCACCCCGCAGCACTTGCCGACCAGCTCGTACTGGCACTCGACGAGGTGCAGAATCCGGGCAACCTCGGCACGATCATCCGCCTGGCCGACTGGTTCGGCATCCACGAGATCGTCTGCTCCGAAGGGACGGCCGACTGCTTCAACCCCAAGGTGATACAGGCAACGATGGGAGCCATCCTGCGCGTTGCGGTACACTACACGTCGCTGCCCCGCTTCCTGGAGGAGGCCCGGCAGCAGGGAATGCCCGTCTACGGCACCTTCCTCGAAGGCGAAAACATCTACCAGACGACGCTCTCGCCAAACGGCATCCTCGTCATGGGCAACGAGGGTCGCGGCATCACGCCGGCCTGCGCCGCACAGGTTTCACACAAGCTCTTCATTCCGCCCTACCCGGCCGACCGCCGCGGCTCGGAGTCGCTCAACGTGGCCATGGCTACGGGCATCGCCTGCGCCGAATTCCGCCGCCGCACCTCCGCCACGAAGTAACCCACCCCGCAACGACTCCCCGCCCGACTCGACTATCTGCGGACGATAAAATCACAAAAAACAGGGAGAAATCAGGAAAAATACCCTATATTTGTACATTAAAGCAGACGTGCATTCGCCTCAGGCTCGGAGAGGTTGGATAGCTGCATGGGCCCTCCCCTCCGGAATGCACCCGCACAACACCGCATACAGACCTTATGGCAGAACAAAAATACAAAATCGGTATCACCCAGGGCGACACGAACGGCATCGGCTGGGAGATCATCCTGAAACTCTTCGCCGACCCGCGCATGACGGAACTCTGCACCCCCGTGATCTACGGTTCGCCGGCAGCCGCAGCCTACTACCGCCAGACGATCGACGGCCTCGATAATCTACCCGCCTTCGTCGAGGTGGCTTCGGCCGACGAGGCCCGTCGCGGCAAGGTGTCGCTCGTGGCGGTAGGCCCCGCCGAATTGCCCATCGATCCGGGGCACCCGAGCCACGAAGCGGCTCATGCAGCCGTCGAGTCGTTGCGTGCGGCCGTCACGGACCTGCGCGAGCACCGCATCGACGCCCTCGTCACGGCCCCCTTCAACAAGGAGTCGATGCACGAGGACCACTTCCCCTATACGGGCCACACGGAATTCCTGGCCGCCGAACTCGCGGGCGATCCCCTGATGATCATGTGCAGCGAGGTGCTGCGCGTGGGTCTGGTCACCATCCACGTGCCGGTATCGGAGATCAGCCACGACCTCTCGCAGGAGAAGATTCTCCATGCTCTGACCCTGCTGCGCGAATCGCTCATCCGCGACTTCGGCATCGTCGAGCCGCGTATTGCCGTGCTGGGACTCAACCCCCACGCCGGAGACGGAGGGCTGCTCGGATCGGAAGAGACGGAGATCATTCGTCCGGCCATTCAGGAGGCGGCCCGTCAGGGAATCCTGGCCTTCGGCCCCTTTGCAGCCGACGGACTCTTTGCAGGAGGCGGTTATGCGAAATACGACGCCATTCTCGCCATGTACCACGACCAGGGACTTGCCCCGTTCAAGGCACTCTCGCCCGACGGCGTGAACTTCACGGCCGGCCTCTCCGCGATCCGCACCTCGCCCGACCACGGCACGGCCTACGACATCGCGGGCCAGGGCAAAGCCGACCCGCAGTCGATGCGCCATGCCCTCTATACGGCTTTGGACATTGTATCGCATCGCCGCGCATGGAGCGAATGGACACGCAACCCGCTGCAACGCGCCGAACGCGAAAAGGGGAACCGCGACGTCTCGGTACGCGACCTTCCCGATCCGGAGAAAGAGTCAGCCAACTGACCGGGACACGACAGAGAAAAAGCAAGTAACGGGGAAGGGGGCTGACAAGCAGAGCCGGTGGAGCCGTTAAGCGGAACCGGCCGTTGCAACCGTACGGAAGCAAACCCCTTCCAAGAAAAGAGACCCAATGAACGACATGCTGCATACGTGGCAACGCTACTCCGAGGTACTGGCCGCCGCCCGACGGGCGAAGCGGAAACCTTCGGTGTGGGCGTCGTTGCTCATCGGGCTGGTGGCAGCGCCGGTCGTCGCCGCCATCTGCTTCCTGGTGCTCATGCCGTTCGCCTCGGCAGCCGACAACCCGGCAGTCAGTCTCTTTATCTTCCTGCCGATCGGCGCCGCCCTGATGGCTTACGTGCGGTGGGTCGAGGGGCGCTCGCTCGCCTCGATGGGTTTCACACGCCGAAACATTCTCCCGCGTTATGCCGCCGGCATGGGGCTGGGCGCAGGAATGATCTTCCTCATAGCCGCCCTCACGGGGCTGATGGGCGGGCTGCACTTCGAGGGATTTGCACAGGAGGTGCCATGGGGTCTGCTCGTCCTGTTCTTCGTGGGATTCCTCATTCAGGGCATGGGCGAAGAGGTGCTTTGCCGCGGATTCCTGATGGTCTCGGCTGCCAACCGCGTCCCGCTGTGGGCTGCCGTAGCAATCAATACGATCTTCTTCGCGGCGCTGCACCTGTTCAACACGGGAATCTCGTGGCTGGCACTCCTCAACCTGCTGCTCTACGGACTTTTCGCCTCGCTTTTCTTCCTGCGCACGGATCAGATCTGGGGCATCGGCGCATTGCACGCGATGTGGAACTTCGTCCAGGGCAACGTACTCGGCATCCCCGTGAGCGGACAAGTATCGTCCACCTCATTGGTCCACTGCACGCCGGCTCAGGAGAGCGCCGCACTCATCAATGGCGGGGGCTTCGGTCTCGAAGGGGGCATTGCGGCGAGCATCGTGCTGCTGGGGGCCATTGCGCTGCTCTTCGTGCTCCCCTACAACCGCAACGGGCGCAAACCGGAACAGCCCATGGAGCACCTTCCGCATTGGAATCGGCCCGACCAAAGAACGGGTCTCATGCTGCTGGGTTGGGGCGTGATCGCCGTGTCGCTCATCGGCATCGGATGCACACTCTACGACTCGATACAGGGTCTCGGTGACCGGGGTGCACGTTGGCTGTTGCTGCCTTTTGCGGCAGGATGTGCCGCCGGCGCCTGCCTGGTCCTCGGTATCGGTCCGGGAAAAACCGCCGGCCCCGACAAGACCCCGGCCCCAAAAGTATCCGAAATTCCCGAAAAGAAGAGAGAAGAGCATCCGGCTGAAGACAAGATCCCGACTGCAACGCCTGCAGGCGGCGCAAGACCGGACGACACGACGCATACAACAACAAACAGATAATAAAACCGGAGTAACGGTCCGTATTCCGTCTCGTAATTGTGGAAGCGGACACGACTCCCTCACAAAAAAAATTGTTCGAATGATTAAAATCACTTTCCCCGATGGCACCGTCAAGGAGTTTGCCAAAGGGACCACGGCCTACCAGATCGCGGAGAGCATCAGCCCTCGTTTAGCTGCCGACTCTCTGGCCGCATCGGTAAACGGGACGACGGTCGACATGATGCGTCCCATCGACGAAGACGCCAGCGTCAAGTTCTACAAGTGGGAGGACGACGAAGGCAAACACGCCTTCTGGCACACCTCCTCGCACCTGCTGGCCGAGGCACTCGAGGCGCTCTATCCGGGCATCAAGTTCGGCATCGGCCCCGCCATCGAAAACGGCTTCTACTACGACGTGGATTGCCCCGTACCCATCACGGAGGGCGACCTTCCGAAGATCGAGCAGAAGATGCAGGAGCTCGCCCGCAACAAGGAGCAGCTCATCCGTCGCGAAGTGCCCAAGGCCGAGGCACTCAAAACCTTCACCGAGAAGGGCGACCAGTACAAGGTCGAACTGATCACGGCACTCGAGGACGGCACCATCTCGTTCTACACGAACGGCGCCTTCACCGACCTGTGCCGCGGCCCGCACATCCCCAACACGGGCTACATCAAGGCCATCAAGCTGACGTCGGTAGCCGGTGCCTACTGGCGCGGTGACGAGAAACGCCAGATGCTGACGCGTATCTACGGCATCTCGTTCCCCAAGAAGTCGATGCTCGACGAGTACCTCCAGATGATGGAGGAGGCCAAGAAGCGCGACCACCGCAAGCTGGGCAAGGAGCTCGAACTCTTCACCTTCTCGCAGCGCGTGGGTCCGGGACTTCCGCTGTGGCTCCCGAAAGGCGCCGCCCTGCGCGACCGGCTGGAACAGTTCCTGCGCAACGTGCAGAAGCAGTACGGCTACCAGCAGGTCATCACCCCGCACATCGGCAACAAGGAGCTCTACGTCACCTCGGGACACTACGCCAAGTACGGCAAGGACTCCTTCCAGCCGATCCACACCCCGATCGAGGGCGAGGAGTACCTGCTCAAGCCGATGAACTGCCCGCACCACTGCGAGATCTACCGTTCGAAGCCCCGTTCATACAAGGAGCTGCCGGTCCGTCTGGCCGAGTTCGGAACGGTCTACCGCTACGAGCAGTCGGGCGAGCTCCACGGACTGACCCGAGTGCGCGGTTTCACGCAGGACGACGCCCACCTGTTCGTCCGCCCCGACCAGCTGCTCGAGGAGTTCGAGCGCGTGATCGACATCGTGCTCTATATCTTCCGCACGCTGAAGTTCGACAGCTATACGGCACAGATTTCGCTGCGTGACCCGAACAACCGCGAGAAGTACATCGGTTCGGACGAAAACTGGGAGAAGGCCGAGAACGCCATCATCCAGGCCGCCAAGGAGAAGGGGCTCAACACGGTGGTGGAGTACGGCGAAGCCGCATTCTACGGCCCGAAACTCGACTTCATGGTCAAGGATGCCATCGGCCGCAAGTGGCAGTTGGGTACCATTCAGGTGGACTACAACCTGCCGGAACGATTCGACCTCACCTACAAAGGGGCCGACGACAAGCTCCACCGCCCGATCATGATCCACCGCGCACCGTTCGGCTCGATGGAGCGTTTCGTGGCCGTGCTGCTCGAACACACCGGCGGCAAATTCCCGCTGTGGCTCTCGCCCGACCAGGTGGTCGTGCTCCCGATCTCGGAGAAGTTCAACGACTACGCCGCCAAAGTGGCCGACTACCTCAACCACAATGATGTGCGCGCACAGGTCGACGACCGCAACGAAAAGATCGGCCGCAAGATCCGCGACAACGAGCTCAAACGCATCCCCTATCTGCTGATCGTCGGCGAAAAGGAGGAGGCCGAGGGGCTGGTTTCGGTCCGCGCCCAGGGCGAAGGCGACAAGGGTCAGATGACACTCGAGGCCTTCCGCGACTTCATCACGGGACTCGTGCGTCAGGAGATCGAGGCCAACAAACTCGAAAAGCACTGACCCGGCAAATGAAGCTACACAATATTATTATAAACTAACTTAAATCTTTACAGCTATCGCAGCACCAAAACCGTTCCCGCCGAGGCCGTTCACCCCGGGGAATAACAACAGACCGAAACCGGCAGGGGCCGCACCCGGCCCGAACAATCGCTTCGGACGCCGCCCGCCCGAGAAGGAGAATCCGCATCGCATCAACAGCGAGATCACGGCACCCGAAGTGCGCGTGGTGGGTGAGAACATCGAAGAGCCGCGCGTGATGTCGACGCGGGAGGCACTGCGTCTGGCCGACGAGATGGAACTCGATCTGATCGAGATCTCGCCCAAGGCCGATCCTCCCGTCTGCCGCATTGCCGACTACCAGAAGTTCCTCTACCAACAGAAGAAGAAGGCCAAGGAGATGAAGGCCAACCAGACGAAGGTCGTTATCAAGGAGATCCGTTTCGGACCGCAGACCGACGACCACGACTACAACTTCAAGCTCAAGCACGCCGAGAACTTCCTCAAGGAGGGGGCCAAGGTGAAGGCCTATGTCTTCTTCCGCGGCCGCTCGATCGTCTTCAAGGAGCAGGGCGAAATTCTGCTGTTGCGCTTCGCTACCGACCTCGAAGAGGTAGCCAAGGTCGAGATGATGCCCAAGCTCGACGGCAAGAAGATGAACATGATCCTCGCACCGAAGGGCAAGAAATAGCCCCTTGCAGCGAGACTTAACGACAACCGGACCATCCCCGCACGCAGCACGTCCCCCCGAACCGAGGGGCGAAGCGCGTGCAGGGACGGTTCTTTTTTTGGAGCGCAGGCCCTAAAAATCGCCCCGTCGAGCCACCAAAACCGCGGCATTTTGTGTATTTTTGCGTCATATGACCACCCCGAACGACATATTCCGTCTGACGGACCATGATCCGGCATTCGACTCGTTGGCCCTGGAGACCTTCCACCGCCAGGCTGAACAGTGCGCTCCCTATCGCGAGTACCTCGAACTGATCGCGTGTGATCCGCAACGCATCACCCACGTCGACGAAATCCCGTTCCTGCCCATCGGCGCCTTCAAGTGGCGCGACGTCTACTGCGGCACCATCCCACCCGAAGCGGTCTTCACCTCGAGCGCTACGACGGGCATGACTCCGTCACGCCACCCGATGCAGTCGCTCGCCCTCTATGAGAGGGCCTTCCGCACGGCCTTCCGCCTCTTCTACGGCGCCCCCCAGGAGCTGAGCCTCTATGCCCTGCTGCCCAACTACCTCGAACGCGAGGGTTCGTCTCTGGTCTACATGGCCGACCGGCTGATTGCCGACTGCGGCTCGGGCGGATTCTACCTGCACGACTACGAACAACTGCTGCACGACCTCGAAGCCGACCCCAAGCCAACGAAAATCCTGCTGGGCGTAAGCTATGCCCTGTGGGATCTGGCCGAACAATATGCCCCGAAACTGCACCGCACGATCGTGATGGAGACCGGCGGCATGAAGGGCCGCCGCGAAGAGCTGCCCAAGGAGGAGTTCCACCGCCTGCTGTGCGACGCCTTCGGCGTGGAGACGATCCACTCCGAATACGGCATGGCCGAACTCACGTCGCAGGCCTACTCGACGGGACACGGCATCTTCCGCACGCCCCCCTGGATGCGGGTGCAGGTGCGCGACGTGAACGACCCCTTCGACCTGCATCCGGCCGGCCGACGCGGCGGCATCAACCTCATCGACCTGGCCAACCAATACTCGTGCGCCTTTCTGCAGACCGAGGATGTGGGACGCCTCTTCGACGACGGCTCGTTTGCCATCGAAGGACGCATCGACCACAGCGAGATCCGCGGCTGCAACCTGCTGGTACAATAAACCGTCCACGTCGGCGGACAACAACCTAACGAGACTACGCCATGAACAACGCATCGCAACACATCGCACCGATTGACTTCGTGATTCCGTGGGTCGACGGCTCCGATCCCGAATGGCGCGCCGCCTTCACGGCTGCACGCCACGACGTCCATGAGGACAGCTCCGAAATTCGCTACCGCGACTGGCGCACGCTGCGCTATTGGTTCCGCAGCGTGGAACGTTTCGCCCCGTGGGTGCGCCGCATCCACTTCATCACGTGGGGACATCTGCCAGCATGGCTCGACACGTCGCACCCGAAACTGCACATCGTCGACCACGCCGACTACATCCCGTCGGCCTACCTGCCGACCTTCAACTCGAATACCATCGAGCTGAACATCGCCCGCATCGAGGGGCTGGCCGACCGCTTCGTGCTCTTCAACGACGACACGTTCCTCTGTCGTCCGCACACGCCCGAGGCCTTCTTCCGTCACGGACTGCCGTGCGACATGGCCCGTCTGAGCGTCGTACAGCCCTCGTCCGTGGGGCACATTGTCTACAACAACCTCGAACTGATCAATGCCCAGCACCGCCAGCGCGACGTGCTGCGCCGCCACCCCTTCAAGTGGTTCGCACCGTGCTACGGTCTGAGCAACCTGTTGAAGAGCCTCACCCTCGCACCGTGGTCGTTCTTCCCCGGAATCTTCGACCCGCACATGCCACAACCCTTTCTGCGTCGCTCGTTCGAACGGGCCTGGCAACTTTGGGGACTGCAACTCGATGCCACATGCCGCCATCCGTTCCGCGACCTCACCGACCTGTCGGAATGGCTAATCCGCTACGACACCTTGTGCCGCGGCGAGTTCACGCCCACATCGCTCGGCGACTGCGGCCTGCTGACGCTCGGCGACGAAACGATTGACTCCATCTGCCACGATATCCGCACGCAGCGCTACCGCATGCTCTGCCTCAACGACCACGAGTCGATCAGCGATTTCGAGACCATGAGCCGCCAATTGTGCCGGGCATTCGAGACGTTGCTGCCCGGAAAATCGAGCTTCGAGCTATGATCCACCCCCGCCACACTCCCTCCGACACCGGCGCCATCCGCCTCTCGATTCTCGTACCGGTCTACGGCGTCGAGGCGTGGATCGAGGCGTGTGCCCGGTCGCTCTTCGAACAGACGCTCTGGGAGGGGATCGAATTCATCTTCGTCGACGACGCCTCGCCCGACGGCAGCATCGACCGCCTGGGACGCGTGCTGGCCCAATACCCGGCCCGCGTAGCGCAGACCCGCATCCTGCGTCACCCCCAGAACCGCGGGCTGGCCGCCGCACGCCGCACAGCCATCGATGCCGCACGCGGCACGTGGCTGCTGCATGTCGACAGCGACGACCTGCTGCGTGCCGATGCGGCCGCAAGCCTGCTAGCGGCGGCCGACACCCGGCCGCAAGCCGACTTGGTCTTCGGCGGATACTACGCCACCGAGGACCCTGCATCGGATGCTCCGCACCGCTGGCTGCGCTTCGCCCCACCGCGCGGCCAACGCGACGAAATCCTGCGCGCCCTGCTGACACAAAGCCACCGCGTAGCCAACCGTACCTGGGGCATCCTCATCCGCCGCACGCTCTGTACGGAGCACAACATCTACCCGATCGAGGGGATCAACTTCGCGGAGGACTACGCCGTGATGCCGCGCCTGGTCCATGCCGCACGGGCCATCGCCACGGTCAACGCACCGTTCTACGGCTACCGCGTCGCACGCGACGGCTCCTACATGCGCCGACTCGACGACCGGGCCGCCACACAATACGCTGCCGCCTGTCGCGTCGTGACCGACTACATGAAGCAGCAGCCCGACTACGCACGGTGGCGCGAAAGCCTCCTGCTCGGGCGCCTCAACATCGAGAAGTGGATCCTCAAACGAGGCCTCGATCCCGCAGCATACGACACCCGGCTCTTCTATGACGGCGACCGCCCGCACCGACTGATGCAACGCCTCTACGCCGCGGCCATCGAGAGCGGCACGCCGTTTCTCGCCCGGCTGGCGGGCCTGGCCACCAACCTGCTGCACCGCTGACCATAAAAAAAAAGCAGGGGCGCAAAACCATTGAAGGTTTTGCGCCCCTGCGCTTTACATATCCCGCGCGTCAGTTCGCGAAGATCAGCCCCTCGGGCCCGGCATCGATCCGGATCGGCTTCTCGCGGTTGACCTCACCGGCCAGAATGCGCTTCGAAAGGTCGTTGACGATGAGCCGCTGGATCGTACGCTTTACGGGACGTGCACCGTAGAGCGGATCGTACCCCGCATCGGCAATCCACGTACGGGCTGCCGGCGTGTAGTCGAGTTCGATGCCGTTCTCACGCAGCATGCGGCGCACGATACCCAACTGGATGTCGACGATGCGTTCGATGTCGTGCTTGGTCAGCGGCTCGAACATCACGATCTCGTCGATACGATTCAGGAACTCGGGCTTGAGCTGCTGCTTCAGCAGGTCGATCACCTCCTGGCGCGTCTGCTCGACCACCTCCGGAGCGATCTTCTCGCCGTTGAAGGCCTGGGCGAAGTGCTCCTGGATGATCTGTGAACCCATGTTCGAGGTCATGATGATGATCGTATTGCGGAAGTCGACCGTACGTCCCTTGTTGTCGGTCAGACGTCCGTCATCGAGCACCTGCAGCAGGATGTTGAAGACATCGGGATGGGCCTTCTCGATCTCGTCGAGCAGCACGACCGAATAGGGCTTGCGTCGCACGGCTTCGGTCAGCTGGCCACCCTCGTCGTAACCGACGTATCCGGGAGGCGCTCCGACCAGACGCGAAACGCTGTGCCGCTCCTGATATTCGCTCATATCGATACGCGTCATCATCGTGTCGTCGTTGAAGAGGAACTCGGCCAGCGCCTTGGCCAGCTCGGTCTTGCCGACACCCGTCGTACCGAGGAAGATGAACGATCCGATCGGCTTGCGCGGGTCGTTCAGACCGGCACGCGAACGGCGCACGGCATCCGAGATGGCCTCGATGGCCTGATCCTGACCGACGACCCGCTTGTGGAGCTCCTCCTCCATGTGGAGAAGCTTCTCGCGCTCCGAGGCCAGCATACGCGTCACGGGGATGCCCGTCCAACGCGACACCACCTCGGCGATATCCTGTGCATCGACCTCCTCCTTGATCATCGCACCGTTGGCCGACGTGAGGCGGAACTCCTCCTGCAGGGCTGCGATGCGCTTTTCGGCTTCCTGAATCCGGCCGTAGCGGATCTCGGCCACCTTGCCGTAGTCGCCCTGACGTTCGGCCTGCTGCGCCTCGATCTTGAGGTGCTCGATCCGGTCCTTGTCCTCCTGAATCTTCTTCAACAGGTCGCGCTGGCTCTGCCACTTGGCTCGCATCTCGGCATCCTTGGCCTTCAGTTCGCCGATCTCCTGGTCGAGCTGGCGAAGCCGCTCCTCGTCGTTCTCGCGGCGGATGGCCTCGCGCTCGATCTCGAGCTGGCGTTCACGACGCTCGAGCGTATCGATCTCCTCGGGCACGGAGTTCATCTCCAGACGCAACCGCGAGGCGGCCTCATCGACCAGGTCGATCGCCTTGTCGGGCAGGAAACGCGACGTGATGTAACGAGTCGACAACTCGACGGCCGCCACGATCGCCTCGTCCTTGATCCGCACCTGGTGGTGGTTCTCGTAGCGCTCCTTCAGACCTCGGAGGATCGAGATGGCATCCTCCTGCGAGGGTTCGTCGACCATCACCTTCTGGAAACGGCGTTCGAGCGCCTTGTCCTGCTCGAAATACTTCTGGAATTCATCGAGCGTCGTGGCACCGATCGTACGCAACTCGCCACGCGCCAATGCCGGTTTGAGGATGTTTGCGGCATCCATCGCACCCGACGACTTGCCGGCGCCGACCAGTGTGTGGATCTCATCGATGAAGAGCAGGATGTCGCCCTCCGATGCAATGACCTCCTGCACGACGGCCTTCAGACGCTCCTCGAACTCGCCCTGATACTTCGCACCGGCAATCAGCGCACCCATATCAAGCGAATAGATCACCTTCGACTTCAGGTTCTCAGGCACATCGCCATCCACGATACGGTGGGCAATACCCTCGGCGATGGCCGTCTTACCGACACCGGCCTCACCGACCAGAATCGGGTTGTTCTTCGTACGACGCGACAGGATCTGCAACACACGCCGTATCTCCTCGTCACGTCCGATCACCGGATCGAGCTTGCCCGACCGCGCCATTTCGTTGAGGTTGATGGCATACTTGCCCAGGGCATCGAACTCCTTTTCGGCCGTGGGCGAGTCGACCGTCGACCCCTTTCGGAAGGTACGGATCGCCTCCACAAGCTCCTTTTCGGTTGCACCGGCCCGCTTGAGCAGGTCGGAGGCTGCACCGCGTTCAGCCACAAGGGCCAGCAGCAGATGCTCGACCGAAGCATACTTGTCGTTGAACTTCTTGGTAAAATCGACGGCGCGCTGAATCATGCGCGACGCGTCGGTCGAGAAGAAGGGATCCCCTCCGCCCTCGACACGAGGCAGCGACTCGACGGCACGCGTGACCTCGTCACGCAGGCCGCGGACCTGCACCCCGACACGCCCCAGCAGGAAGGCTGCGAGCGAATCGTCCTCGCGGATCAGTACCGAGAGGATATGCATCGGCTCGACCGCCTGCTGACGGTGTTCCTGCGCCAGTTGCACCGCACCCTGCAGTGCCTCCTGGGCCTTGATGGTTAAACTGTTGATATTCATATAGTGGTTTTTGTTTCGAACTTCACCCCCACATACCACAAAACCCCTGCCACACTCACGTGGTGGACAATGCGTCACACGGGGCGCCCAATTTGGCAGACACCCCAGCCGCCCATCTGCCGAAATGGCTCTGCGGGCTGTCGGATTGTCCCCACCCGACTGCCGCACCCTGCCGGATTGACACCCGCAGCCCGTCAGCCCGTCAGCCCGTCGGCCCGCGACATACCGATATTTTTTTACAAAAAACTTGCTCCCCCACCAGATTTTTCAGTAACTTTACTGACACAACCTAACTAAAACCAACGCCTTATGAAAAACACACGTCTCTACGGATGGCTACTGGCCTTCGCGCTCGCATTCTTTGCCTCGGCCTGCGAAAAGGAGGATTCCACCCCCACACCCGACCCCACGCCCGACCTGCAAACCACCCTTGCCGGCAAGTACTGGGAGTCGAACGCCTACTTCCTCCACCGGTCCTCCACCGGCGAGGAGACGGTCGACCGCTCCACGTTATCGAACCTGCGCGTCGAACTCGGCGCCGTGAACGACCCGCGCACCTTCCTCGGCGTCTTCTACTGCGCCGCGGACCTCTCGTCGCTCGACAAATACCTCCTGGCCCCCGACACGGGCGATGCCACCGACGGCCAGCTGCAGGTCTACCGCAACCTCTATGAACTGACACTGCAGCCCGAAACGGGCACGTTGCTGCTGACGGCCACCGATCCGGCCGTCGCCGCCCTCAGCATCTACAACCGCGCGACGCTGACGCTGCGTACGCTGGCAGCCGACCGCATCGAATTCGACATGGCGCTCAACGACTACGTGCGCAGCGAGTGGGCCACCTATTTCGACCTCTCGACCACGCCGATCGTCGCCCTCCGCGTAGTCTGGACACCGGTCTCCGAAGAGCGCCGGACCGAATACCACCACTTCGACTCACCCGTCGAACTCTGAGTTCCGGTCACTCCACCCTCGGGCCACGCCCCGACTCCTGCCATTGCGCACTCGGGAGTCGGGGCGCAGACTTGCATTTGCGGGCGGTTTGTTGTATCTTTGCCGTGCTATGAGTGATTTCATCGTCAGCGCCCGCAAATACCGCCCGACCACCTTCGCATCGGTCGTCGGACAGAAGCACATCACCTCCACGCTCAAAAATGCCATCGAGCGCGGACAACTGGCTCATGCCTATCTCTTCTGCGGTCCGCGCGGCGTCGGCAAGACGACCTGCGCCCGAATCTTCGCCAAGGCGATCAACTGCCTCTCGCCCCACGGCGCCGAGGCCTGCAACGAGTGCGAATCGTGCCGCTCGTTCAACGAAGGACGCTCACTCAATATCCACGAACTCGACGCCGCATCGAACAACTCGGTCGAGGACATCCGCTCGCTGATCGAGCAGGTACGCATCCTGCCGCAATCGGGCCGCTACTCGGTCTTCATCATCGACGAGGTGCACATGCTCTCGCAGGCCGCCTTCAACGCCTTTCTGAAGACGCTCGAGGAGCCGCCCGCCCATGCCATCTTCATCCTCGCGACAACCGAAAAACACAAGATCATCCCGACGATTCTGTCGCGGTGCCAGATCTACGACTTCAACCGCATCCGGGTGGAGGATGCCGTCGAGTACCTGCGCTACATCGCCTCGCAAGAGGGGATCGAGGCCGACGACGAATCGCTGAACCTCATCGCGCAGAAAGCCGACGGCGGCATGCGCGACGCCCTGTCGATGTTCGACAAGGCGGTCTCGTTCTGCGGCTCGCAGCTCCGCTACAAGGAGGTGGCCCAGACGCTCAACGTGCTCGACTACGACACCTATTTCAATCTCACGGAGCTGCTGCTCCGGGGCGACTACGCCTCGGCACTGATCGCCTTCGACGAGGTGCTGGGCAAGGGATTCTCGGGCCAGACCTTCATGTCGGGTCTGAACCGCCACCTGCGCGACCTGCTTGTGGCGAAGAATCCGCAGACGCTCCATCTGATCGAGATGACCGGCACGCTGCTCGAACGATACCGGACGCAGGCGGCCGCCTGCGAAGTCGGATTTCTGTTCGGGGCGATCGCGCTCCTCACGGAACTCGACGGAAAGATCCGGCAATCATCCAACCAACGGTTGCTGGTCGAGCTGGGACTCATGAAACTCGCGGGTCTCGGCCAAAAAAAAAATGAATCCCTGAGTAACGATACGGACCTGCCGCTGCCCGACCTGGACCGGATGCAGCGACCAGCCGCCACAACTACGGACTCCGTTGAGACTTCCACGGCGAGAACAGCAACCGCAGCGGCTTCGCCTGCGCCAACGGGTCCTGCCCAACCCTACCGCCCCGGTGCCGACGGTCGTCCCGTGACGCCTACGGCAACCTCTACTGAGGGTAGCGGACCTGCTGCCGGCACGCCTGCGGATGCATCTTCTACCTCAACGGCACAGCAGATGTCCTCGGCAACAACACCGACGGCCGGTTCCTCCACGAAGGCAGCAAGCGCCGGAACACCTCATCCCACCCCGCGGCCAACGGCGACAACGTCCCGCACGCCGCTGGTGTCGGGGGCTTCATTGGCCGAACTGCTTGCAGAGCCGGAGGAGACGAACGACGCCCCCGAGACGGGGGAGACGGCGGATGAAGTCGAGATGGAGGCGGGTGATCCCGACACGCAGGAGAAACTGGAACGCTCGCGCGAACGCATTCTGGCACTGATCCAACGCCACCGTCCGCGATTCGTCGCGGCCTTCGAACTGATGCACTTCCGCGGCAACACCATCTCGATTCACGTCACGACCACCGAACTGCGTGACGAAATCCTGCGGTCGAAGACGGCCATGCTGATGCGCATTGCCCAACTGGCAGGCATCAACGGTCCGATCAACCTCCAGATCGAGGTGAACGAACAGGCCCAGGCCGTGCGCCCGATCAAACTGGAGGACCGCATGCGTTACCTCACCGAGAAGAACCCCCTGCTGACCGAGCTGCGCAAGGCACTCGACCTGGAGGTGGAATAGACACGACACAAAAAAGAGAAAAACAGATACACAAGCATGGCAACCAAGAACTTTATCGAAGAACTCGAATGGCGCGGCATGATCCACACGATCATGCCCGGAGCCAAGGAACAACTCGAACGCGAGATGACGACGGCCTATCTGGGTATCGACCCGACGGCCGACTCGCTGCACATCGGCCACCTGGTGGGCGTGATGATCCTCAAACATTTCCAGATGTGCGGCCACCGTCCCGTGGCCCTTGTCGGGGGTGCCACGGGCATGATCGGCGACCCCTCGGGCAAATCGCAGGAGCGCAACCTGCTCGACGAGGCCACGCTGCGCCACAACCAGGAGGCAATCAAACGCCAGCTCGCCAAACTGCTCGACTTCGAGTCGGACGCACCGAACGCCGCGCTGATGGTCAACAACTACGACTGGATGAAGGAGTTTTCGTTCCTCGACTTCATCCGCGACATCGGCAAGCTGATCACCGTCAACTACATGATGGCGAAGGATTCGGTCAAGAAACGCTTCAACGGCGAGGGCGACGGCATGTCGTTCACGGAGTTCACCTACCAGCTGGTCCAGGGTTACGACTTCCTGCACCTCTACCAGACGCTCAACTGCCGGCTGCAGCTGGGCGGCGCCGATCAGTGGGGCAACATCACCACCGGCACGGAGCTCATCCGCCGCAAACTGGGCGGTGAAGCCTACGCCATCACCTGCCCGCTGATCACCAAGGCCGACGGCACGAAATTCGGCAAGACCGAGAGCGGCAACGTATGGCTCGATCCGCGCTACACGTCGCCCTACAAATTCTACCAGTTCTGGCTCAACGTGAGCGACGAGGACGCCAAGCGCTACATCAAGATCTTCACGCTGCTCGACCGTCCGACGATCGAACAGCTGATCGCCGAACACGACGCAGCACCGCATCTGCGCATTCTGCAGAAGCGATTGGCACAGGAATTGACGACGATGATCCATTCGAAGGAGGAGTACGAGAAGGCCGTGGAGGCCTCGTCGATCCTCTTCGGCGGCTCGACCTCCGAGGCACTGCACCGACTCGACGAGCAGACGCTGCTGCAGGTCTTCGAAGGGGTACCGCAATTCACCCTCTCGCGCAGCGAGTTGGAGGGACTTCCCTTCATCGAGCTGTGCGCCGAGAAGACGCAGATCTTCCCCTCGAAGGGCGAGTGCCGCAAGATGGTCCAGGGCGGAGGTGTTTCGCTCAACCGCGAGAAGGTGACCGATCCGCAACGCACGCTTTCGTCCGAGGAGCTGATCGCCGGCAAGTACCTGCTCGTGCAGAAGGGCAAGAAGAACTACTATCTGGTCATCGTCGCTTAGCGAAACGGGAGGGGAAAACGTCATGGAGTACCGCATCGAGCTGGAACGTATGGAGTTCCGCGCCTATCACGGCTGCTACGACCTCGAACAGAAGGTGGGCAACCGCTTCACGGTCGACCTGGAGCTGACGGCCGAACTGGGACGCGTGGCCGAGGAGGACGACGTCCGTCAGGCCGTCAACTACCTCACGGTCTACGAAATCGTACGCGCCCAGATGCGCGTGACGCAGCGTACGATCGAACGCGTGGCGATGAACATCATCGAGGCGCTCTACGCGGCGGAGTTCGGCGCACAGTTGCGCCACGTGAAATGCCGGGTATCGAAGTTGGCCCCGCCGTTGGGAGGAAAACTGGACCGCGTGAGCGTAGTTCTCGAACGATAGGTCGCAGCACCACCGACCACACCCCAGCGACAGAGGCGCACTTCGGACCGAACGAAGTGCGCCTTTGCCGTATGTACCAACGGGCCCCGTATCCGCATATACGGATTTTTGGACACACACAAAACACACAACGCACAATGAACCGAACGAAACGAGCCACTTTGGGCGGACGGCTGAGTGCCGTTCTGGTCGCGGCCGGCAGCGCCATCGGCCTGGGCAACATCTGGCGCTTTCCCTACGTTGCCGGCGAGCACGGCGGCGGAGCCTTCCTGCTGCTCTACCTGCTCAGCATCCTCCTCGTGGGAATGCCGGTGATGCTGGCCGAGTTCGCCTTGGGGCGCAGCACACAACGCAATTCCGTCGGGGCGTTCGGCCGCTACGGAGCCAAATGGAAGGCTATCGGCTACCTCGGACTGCTCACCTCATTCGCCATTCTGGGCTTCTACTTCGTCGTCTCGGGCTGGACGCTGGGCTACCTGGTCCGAGCACTCGGCGGTACCCTCCAACACGACCACACGGCTGCCGAATATACGGCCCTGTTTACGGAGTTTATCCGCCACCCGTGGCAGCCGCTCCTCTACACGGCACTCTTCGTTGGAATGACCCACGTGGTCATCTCGCTGGGTGTGCAACGCGGCATCGAACGGACCTCGAAGATCCTCATGCCGCTGCTCTTCATCGTGCTGATTGCGCTGGCCATCCACTCGTTACAGATGCCCCGGGCCGCGGAAGGGGTCCGCTTTCTCTTCGAGCCGGACTTCTCGAAGGTCACGGGACGCACCCTGCTCATCGCCCTCGGCCAGGCCTTCTTTTCACTCTCGATCGGCATGGGCAGCATGATCACCTACGCCTCCTACTTCCGTCCCGAGACCAATCTGCGCCACACGGCGGCCGGCGTAACGGGACTTTCGGCACTGGTTGCCATTCTGGCCGGCATCGTGATCTTTCCGGCCGTCTTCAGCGTGGGGCTCGAGCCAGAGGCCGGTCCCTCGCTCGTCTTCGTGACCCTGCCCGGCATCTTCAACGACCTGCCTTGGAGCGGACTCTGGTCATCGATCTTCTTCGTGCTGCTGGTTGTCGCGGCGCTTACCTCCACCATTTCACTTCACGAGGCGCTCACCGCCTACGTGCACGAGGAATGGCACACCTCCCGCCGCAACTCGGCCCGAATCGTCTCTGCAGCCACGCTCCTGCTGGCAGCCCTGGCTTCACTCTCGACCGGACCCAATGACGCGCTGCAACTCTTCGGCGTGTCGTTATTCGATGCACTCGATTTTCTCTCGGCCAATATCCTGCTCCCGCTGGGCGGACTGCTGACCTGCCTCTTTGCCGGCTGGGTTCTCGACCGAACGACCTTCGACGAACAACTCTCCAACCACGGCACACTCCGCTACCGCATCCGCCGGCTCATGCGGTTCCTGCTGCGCTGGTTCTGCCCGGCCCTTCTGCTGTTGGTCTTTCTCGACAGCCTGGGGCTCCTTTAATCCCTGGACAAGGGGCCAACCCCTCCGTCAGCAGGCCCCCCACAGCAAGATCAAGGTCCACGGAAGCCATCCTCTGCTCCCCCCCCTAAACGGATCCGGGCCGACTCCCCGCAAGGGGAATCGGCCCGGACCACTCACATACCTAAAGCTAATTGATGTTTTTCCGGTCGACCGACTCGGGCGAAGCCGCCTCCATGTCGATCTGTAACTTGACCATTTCGATGGCAGCCGCAGCCGCTTCATCGCCCTTGTTACCGAGACAACCGCCTGCCCGGTCGAGGGCCTGCTGCCGGTCGTTGACGGTCAGCACGCCGAAGGCAATGGGCATATTCCACTGCATCTGCAGTTGTACGATGCCTTGCGTCACGCCCTGACAAATGAAATCGAAATGACGCGTATCGCCCTGAATGACACACCCGAGCGCGATGACGGCATCGACATCGGTATATTCCGCAAAGAATTGCGTTCCAAGCGTCAGTTCGAAGGTTCCGGGCACATACTTGATCTCGATGTTCATGTCGGGGCACCCCGCCTTGCGGAGCGTGCGCACGGCCCCTTCGAGCAGGGCCTCGGTGATGTCGCGGTTCCACTCCGCCACGACGATACCGAACTTCATATCGGCTGCCGAAGGCAGCGGAGCATCCAACTGCGAGAGATTGTGGTGACGAGTTGCCATGTAGTTTTTCTGAACGGGTGAACACTAAATTTCCAAGTCAGGCCGCCGCGCATGCACTCCTCCGAAGAAGAGTCCGTCGGGCGTCTCCTTTCCACGCGCGCCCGATCCGCTCTGGCCCGAGACGATTTACTCCGCCAGACCGAGCAGCTTCTCGGCCTCGCGGGCCTCGTACGAGGCAGGATACTCGTCAATGATGCGCTGGAAATAGGCAGCAGCCTCCGCGTTGTGCTTCAGCGCCAACTCGGCCAAACCGGCCTTGCGCAGATAGGTCGGCGCCGTGAGGTTGTTGTCCGAAGCCTTCACGGCCTTATCAAAGAATTTAACGGCCGCGGCATAGTCGCCCTGATCGACGGCCACATCGCCCTGCAGGCCATAGTTCTGGGCATTGACCAACTCCCCGGGCAGCCCCTTCACGGTCTTGTACCCGGCCAGATATTTTGCGGCTTCGTCCAGATTGCCCAGATGCAGGTAGCAGATACCGGCATAGTGTTTTGCCAGGTTACCGGCCGGCGTGGAACCGTACTGCTCGACCACATCGAGGAAACCGGCGCCGTTGGCATCGCCATTGAGTGCCAGTTCGTAATCGGGATTCTGCACCTCGAAACGCTGCTGAGCCTCCGCGAGCAGTGCGGCGGCACGCTCCACACGCGGTGCAGCCACCAGGGCGCGGTAACCGTAGACAAGCGCACCCAGCACGATCAGTGCCAACAGGATGTAGGAGAGCGTCTTGCCGTTGCGTTCGAAGAAAAGCTCCGTTTTGTTCATTGCCGAACCGAGGGTCTCCTGCTCGGCAGCCTTCTGATTTGCCATAAGTGTAAGAGTATCGTTTTTTAGTTTACAATTTTCCGTTTAGCTCACAAAAATACAAAATAAATTCGATATTCGACAAGTGCCTGTGCGGAATTATGCGGAATTATGAAATTCGCGCGGAAATTCGTACCTTTGGGCATGTTTCTGAAGAAATTATCGATCCTCAACTTCAAGAATATCGCCCAGCAGGAGCTCTCTCCCGGCCGCGGCATCAACTGCTTTGTCGGTGACAACGGCGCCGGCAAGACCAACGTCGTCGATGCGGTCTACTACCTCTCGATGTGCAAGTCGTCGCTCGGGATGACCGACGGGCAAAACATCCGCCACGAAACGGACTTCTTCGTGCTCGACGGCACCTACGCGACCGACGCCGGACGCGAAGAGCGCATCGTCTGCACCTTTTCGCGCAAGGGAGGCAAGGTGCTCAAACGCAACGGCAAGGAGTACGACCGGCTCTCCGACCACGTGGGATTGATCCCGGCCGTGATCGTCTCGCCGGCCGACAGCGCGCTGATCTCCGAGGCGGCCGACGAGCGACGCCGCTACCTGAATGCCCTCATCTCGCAGATTGACCGCAGCTACCTTGCCTCGCTCATCCGCTACAACGCCGTGCTGGCCGAACGCAACCGCCTGCTGAAGATGCCGCAGCCCGACGAGACGATGCTGCAGATCTACGACCGCCAACTTGCCGACCACGGCACGGCCATCCACCGCCGCCGCTGTGCGGCGGTCGGGGAACTGCAGCCGCTGGTGGCCGCCTACTACAAGGCGCTCGCCTCGGACCGCGAAGCGGTCGAATTGAGCTATCGCTCGGAACTGAACGAACGGCCGTTCGACGAGGTGTTGCAGGCAACGCGGCAGCGCGACCTGATCAACCAGTTCACCACGTCGGGCATCCACCGCGACGACCTCGTGCTGCGCATCGGCGGCTACCCGCTGCGCAAATACGGCTCCCAGGGGCAGCAGAAATCCTTTCTCATTGCACTGAAGTTGGCACAATATGCCATGCTGTCACGCGCACGGAACGAAAAGCCGCTGCTGCTGCTCGACGACCTTTTCGACAAACTCGACGCCGGACGGGTAGAACAGTTGCTGCAACTGGTCTCCGACGACTCGTTCGGCCAGATCTTCATCACGGACTGCAACCAGACCCGCCTGCGGCGCATACTGGACCGCGCCGGCACGGCCTACACCCTCTTCACCGCCTCCGAGGGATGCCTTACCTGCACACGGAGCGACACGGCGGGCGATGCAGCGGCTGCAACACCGGCAGAAGCGCCTGCGCAGACGCCGGCCGACGCATCGGCCCCCCCGTGCGAGACCCCCACAACCGCCTCCGACGGCATGACGCCGGAGGCTCCGACCGAACCGATCGCGGATTCCGTACCGGAGAGAGGAGGTGAAGCATGAGACGCACCAAAACCATGCTGTTGGGCGACCTGCTCGACGAGTTTTTCCAACGTCCCTACGTAGCGGCCAAGGTGGCCGAAGGCAAGTTGCCCGAAACGTGGCGTGCCGTTGTCGGCGACCGTGCGGCGGGCCTCACCTCCGAGCTGCGTCTCGAACGGCATATCCTCTACGTGCGCATCCAGTCGAGCGTGCTGCGCTCCGAACTCTTCTACCAACGCGACGCCCTGCGCGACGCCCTCAACCGGGCTTCGGGCATACGGTTGATCAACGCCGTCATCATCCGCTGAGTCCGCTGATTCGCTCCGGCCTTCTCCCCCGACAACCGGCCCCCCCGACAACAGAACCTTACACCCAGCAACCGGCCCTCACACCACAAAACGAGACCGTCGGAGCTTCCCCAAAGGGAATATCCGACGGTCTCGTTTCTATTTTCAATCGAAGCATCGGGTGTCGCAGCAGGTCTTTACCGCCCCACCCGACGACGGTGCATCATCCGCACTTCGAGTAGCCGCACGACATACAGGTCAGGCAGCCGTTCTGGTAGGCCATGTTCTCCTGCCCGCAGCTCGGACACTTGCCCTTGGACTTCGTGCCGTTCTGGATGTACTGCTTCAGTGCGCGGCAGACACCTACCTTCCATGTATTGATGCTCTCGCTGTTGAGGTGGAGCGACTCGATGAGCGACACCGTCTTCTCGATCGGCATACCGTGGCGCAGCACGCCCGAGATCAGTTTGGCGTAGTTCCAGAACTCCTCGTCGAACAGACGCGAGATACCACCGATCGTATTCGTATAGCCGTAGCGGTCGACATACTGGAAATCGTAACGCTTCGAACCATCCTCTTCGCGCACCTTGATGATGTATCCCTTCGTGATCTTGCGCGGGATGTACATGGCATCCTCCTCGATCTTACCCGTGAAGATCTCGTACGGGCGGCCGTCCTGCAGGCCGACGAAGGCGATCCAATCCTCGTTCCCGTTCTTGAAACGGACGATGTCGGCCGGAATCGACTTCGGACGTTTCAGCGGATGGCCCTCACCGCATGAGGCCGAATCCTTCTTTTTGTCCTTCTCGATGAGCACGCCGCTGCGGCAGCCGTCACGATAGACCGTCACACCCTTGCAGCCGCACTCCCAGGCCGTACGGTAGACATCGGCCACGAGCTCCTCCGAGACGTTGTTCGGCAGGTTGACCGTCACCGAGATCGAATGGTCGACCCACTTCTGGATGGCACCCTGCATCCGCACCTTGGCCACCCAGTCGATGTCGTTGGCCGTTGCACCGTGGTAGGGCGACGCCTCGACCCAGCGGGCCAACTCCTCGTCCGAAATCGAGTCGAGTTTCGAGATATCGTAACCGTTGGCCTCGAGCCACTTCACGAAGTTGTGGTGGTAGACGTTGTACTCCTGGAACTTTTCGCCCGTCTCGTCCACATAGTCGACGTGCGTATCCTGATCCGAGGGGTTAATCTTGCGGCGGCGCTTGTAGACCGGACGGAAGACGGGCTCGATACCCGACGTGGTCTGTGACATGAGCGACGTGGTACCTGTCGGTGCGATAGTCAGCATGGCGATGTTGCGGCGGCCATACTGCACCATCTCGGCATAGAGTTCCGGATCGGCCTCCTTGATGCGGAGGATCATCGGATTGGCGGCCTCCTTCTGAGCGTCGTAGATCGGGAAGGCGCCGCGTTCGCAGGCCATCTTCACCGACGCACGGTAGGCGGCCAGAGCCAGTGTCTTCTGCACCTCGACAGCGAAATCGATCGCCTCGGGCGTACCGTAGCGCAGTCCGAGGGCCGCCAGCATGTCACCCTCGGCCGTAATGCCAAGGCCCGTACGGCGTCCCTTCTGAGCCATCGTACGGATCTTCTCCCACAGATTCAGCTCGACGCGGCGGATATCCTGATCCTCGGGGTCGTTGGCAATCTTGTGGATAATGAGTTCGACCTTCTCCAGTTCGAGGTCGATGATGTCGTCCATCATGCGCATCGCCTTGTCGACGTGCGTACGGAACTTGTCGAAATCGAAACGTGCCTGCGGCGTGAAGGGGGCCTCGACGTAGCTCAGCAGGTTGATGGCCAACAGACGGCACGAATCGTAGGGGCAGAGCGGGATCTCGCCGCAGGGGTTGGTCGACACGGTCGTGAATCCCTCGTCGGCATAACAATCGGGGATGCTCTCGCGAAGGACCGTATCCCAGAAGAGCACGCCGGGTTCGGCCGACTTCCAGGCATTGTGGATGATCTTGTTCCAGAGTTTCCGGGCGTCGATATCCTGCTTGTAGAGCGGCTGTTCGGCATTGATCGGGAACTGCTGACGGTAGGGTTTGCCGTCGATGGCCGCACGCATGAACTCGTCGTCGATCTTGATCGATACGTTGGCACCCGTCACCTTGCCCGTATCGACCTTGGCGTCGATGAATCGCTCCGCATCGGGGTGTTTGATCGAAAGGGTCAACATCAGTGCTCCGCGGCGACCGTCCTGCGCCACCTCGCGCGTGGAGTTCGAGTAACGCTCCATGAAGGGGACGATACCCGTCGACGTGAGGGCCGAGTTGAGCACGGGGCTGCCCGTCGGTCGGATGTGCGACAGGTCGTGGCCAACACCACCGCGACGTTTCATCAACTGTACCTGCTCCTCGTCCATACGGAAAATGCCACCATACGAATCGGCCGGATGTTTGTGGCCGATGACAAAGCAGTTCGAAAGCGAGGCAACCTGGAAGTTGTTACCGATACCTGTCATCGGTCCGCCCTGCGGGATGACGTAGCGGAAATGGTCGAGCAGGTCGAAGACCTCCTGCCGCGACATGGGATTCGGGTATTTGTTTTCGATGCGCTCGATCTCGGCGGCGATGCGTTCGTGCATCTGGCGCGGCGAGGATTCGTAGATGTTACCGAATGAGTCCTTCAGTGCGTACTTCGTCACCCAGACCTGAGCTGCGAGGTCGTCACCCTCGAAGTAGGCCTTGGACTCGGCGATCGCATCGGCATAGGCAACCTTCTGAGGGCCTTCGGATTTGGTGTTGTTTGACATGATGGATGCTATCTTACTTAATATATTATACGGAAGAAATTCGCCCTTTCGGGCATACAAAGTTGGAACTTTTTATGAAAAAAACCTGCATTCGGCCGATGATTTTTTCGACAAATTATCTACACCGGCCCCTGCCGCAAACGAAAACGCGCCACAGACTCTCTGGGCGCGTTTCATTTTGAGTCGGATGGGGTCTACTTCACAGCCACGGCATCGATCTCGACCAGAGCACCCATCGGGAGCTTGGCCACTTCGTAGCACATGCGGGCGGGCATCTCCGAGGTAAAGTACTCGGCATAGATGGCATTCATGGCACCGAAATCGGCGATCGAGTCGAGCAGCACGACGGTCTTCACCACGTTCGAGTAGTCATAACCGGCCTCCTTGAGGATATGGCCCAGATTGTCGAGCGACTGACGCGTCTGAGCCTCGATGCCCTCGGCCATCTTGCCCGTGGCACCGTCGATCGGAAGCTGACCCGAGACATAGAGAGCGCCGCCTGCTTCAACGGCCTGAGAATAAGGGCCGACAGCCTTGGGGGCCAGCGGCGATGCGATGATCTTCTTCATAATGATTGGTTCTATTTTTCAAGATTCGTACAAAGATACACTTTTATTTCCGTATCTTTGCACGAAACGAGGCATTATTTCGCGATACTTATTTTAATAAATATTGAGAACCATGAAATCCATTCTGCTGAAACTCTCCACAGCTCTGCTGGTGGTCCTGCTGGCAGCCGCCTGCTGCCACTGCCGTTCGTTCCAAAAGAAGACGCGCCAGCCACTGGTCGGCACCGAGTGGCAACTCATCCAGTTGGGCGGACAGAGCATCACCCCGACCGACGGACAGTTCACCCTCACGTTCGATGCCGAGAATCACCTGACAGGCATCGGTTCGTGCAATCGTCTGATGGGGGACTACACGCTCGGCGAGAAAAACGCCCTCACGTTCGGAGCCGTGGCCTCAACGCGGATGGCCTGCCCCGATATGGAACGAGAGATGGCCTTCATGCAACTCTTCGAGCAGGTCACACGCTACGACATGGATGGTCCGATGCTGCTGCTGCTCGATGCGAAGGACAACCTGCTGGCCGTCTTCCAGGCCAAGCCGGCCGGTGCACCGAATCCGGAAGCACAGGCCCGCACCAGCGCACAGGTTGCACCGGCCGCCACACGATAGCTCCCCACACCACGGAGCGACCACCCCGAAAGCGAGGGGCGGCCCCGGAGGCATCATTCCGATCGATCCGACCGCAACCCGCCCCCAAAAAAAAGAGACCCGTCCGCATCCTGGCGATGCAGACGGGTTTTTCGTACCGGTTTCATGACGTGTGAGGGTCCCGAACCCAAACTGTCCGCACACCCGGAAGCCACCTGCAGCGGCCACCATCGGAAGTGACGCTCCGACAGCCACCCGGCACACACGCACAAGGCGAGGATTACTCCTCCTCGACCTCCTTCATGTTGTGGTAGACGTTCGTCACGTCGTCGTCCTCCTCCAGGCGCTCGACCAGCTTCTCGACCGACTCGCGGCCCTCGGCATCGAGCTCCTTGGTGTCGGTCGGCAGGTAGACCGACTCACCCGACACGATCTCGCAGTTGTGCTCATCGAGCCACTTCTGGATGGCACCGAACGACTCGTAGGGAGCATAGACCGTCACGCCGTCCTCCTCGGGATAGAACTCGTCCACGCCGCAGTCGATCATCTCCAACTCGAGCTCCTCGAGGTCGGTGCCTGCAGGGGCATGAAACTTGAAGGTGCACTTGTGCTCGAACATGAAACCCACGCTGCCGCTGTTACCGAGCGTACCGCCGCACTTGTTGAAGTGCATGCGCACGTTGGCCACCGTACGGTTCGTGTTGTCGGTCGCCGTCTCGACCAGGAAGGCGATTCCGTGGGGACCGTATCCCTCGTAGATCACCTGCTTGTAGTCGGCTGCATCCTTCTCGGTGGCACGTTTGATGGCACGCTCCACATTCTCCTTGGGCATATTCTCGGCCTTGGCGTTCTGGATGAGGATACGCAGACGCGTATTGCCCGAGGGGTCGGGTCCGCCGGCCTTCACGGCAATCTCGATCTCCTTGCCGATCTTGGTGAAGGTACGGGCCATGTGTCCCCAACGTTTCAGTTTTCTGGCTTTGCGGTATTCAAATGCTCTTCCCATAGCGGTAGTTTTATTTTTATGATTTTGTATTCCGAAATTTCGTCCGAAGCGCAAAATTACAAAAAATAACCGATTTCCGCCACCCGCCGGGGCAAAAATCTGCAAGGCTTCGTCGCCGGTGCAATCGCTACCAGGCCTCGACGCAGACGGGCGGCGGCAACTGCGGCAAGCGTTCGTCCGTTCCGCGCGTCGTCCGACTGCGGAGCGGGGCGGTCCCCGACGCTGCGGCCCGGGCGGCAGCGGCCTTCTGCATCACGATGCGGTCCCAGCGTACAAAAGTCTCGTGGTCATACACTCCCGCCCCATAGGCACGATACATCACGCGGCGCCAGATAGCCTCCCGTGACGGGGCGTTGAAGCCGCCCGTATTGTCACGCATGATGCTGTTTTCGGTCGGACGGTAGGCCCCGGCGCCATAGGTACAGGCCCCTTCGTAGATGCCGAGTCCCTCGTCCGCATAGCGCGCATCGTCCAGAAAGCGGCTCCACTTCACCTCCTCGGGCGAGGCCGTGAAATCGACGTTGCACCACCATCCGTTCGCCTCGCGTGCACGGTAGGAGTCGATGCGTTCCTGAGGGATCGCCCCGCCGGCGCCGTACTCGTCGCCGAGTTTGGCAAAACCGTGGCCGCCGGCCTCATGCAGCAGCAGCTGGGTGAACATCTCCGCATCGCGTCCCAGCGGGAAGTAGCAAACGGCCAGACCCGAACCGCAGAGGCCACCGGCGGGCGGTTTATAGAGATAGGAGGTTCCGGCATATTGCCGCTCGTTCATCAGCACGACAATGAGCGTCTCGTGGAGTCGTTCCTCGGTCATTCCGGGGACACGCAGCGCATAGGCGCGGCACGCGGCATCGTCACCGCCGACGGTCGATCCGCTGGCGAAATAGGAGCCGAGCGCCCGCTCCCCGCCCGTAAAGTAGCCTTCGTGTTTCGACACGGCCACGACGGCATAGACATTGAAGTAGTCCCGTAACGCCGCGAAGGGCTCCTCACTGAAGAGGGCCTCCGCAGCCTGCCGCACGACCCGCATGTAGTCGCCGTCGGCGACGTTGCGGTCGCAGAATCCGTCACCGAGCAAGACGACGTCGATGCCAGCCCCGAGCGTGGCCCGCTGCAACAGTTCGACGCGTCCGTCGGCCGAATAGTCCCGTGATTCATAGGGCCGGAAATCGGCAAAATAGTCATCCAGCCAGTCCCCGGCCGTGGCAAAGTCATCACAGAAGGTAAAGCGCACCTGCCCCGTTCCATCCACAATCTGCACGTATGGGCGGTCGGCCGGACCCGTTGCCAGGAGGGCTTCGGCCACTTCGTCTCCAAACAGAAGCCAGTTGAGGTGGTTCTGGTCGGCATATGCCGCGATCTGCGACGCATCGCCGGCCATGAATCCGACGATCTCAAGCCCGTATTGCGCATAGTCGCGGTAACAGGCGATCAGTTTCGTCATCACGCGCGAACAGGCCGGATCGTCCGGGACCATGTGAAACAGCAGCGTCAATTCGCACGCACCATAAAGCGACGCTGCCGTAAAGTAGCGCCCGTCGACGGCACGCCCCGCAAAGTGCGGACCGGGCAACGGCATACCGACGGCCGTCACCCCGGCGCCCCGCTGATCGAGCACGTTGTACCAGTTCGTGGGCCAGCAGTCGAGCGAGGACAGCCCTTCGGGCAGGGCCCCCGTGAAGCTGTTCCGACGCAGGTCGAGTTGCGACAGCCTCGACAGCCGGGCAAGGCCGGCAGGCACCGCTCCAGAGAGGTCGTTGTACGCCAGATTGAGCTCTTCGAGTGACGCCACCATCCCGATTGCCTCGGGCAGATCGCCCACCAACTGGTTGCCGGCCAGATCGAGTCGCCGCAGGCGGGTGAGGGATCCGATCCCGCGCGAAAGGATGCCCGTCAGCCGGTTTCCCGACAGATCGAGCTCCTCCAGGGCCGTACAAGCGTAGAGCGTCTGCGGCATCTCGCCCTCAAATCCGTTCCCTTCGAGCTGCAGCTGCCTCAACGGACCGCCGCCCGAAACCAGCGGCTCGAACCGGCCCGTAAGCCCCGCCTCCGATGCGCGGAATATCTCCAACTTCTGCCACCGCGCCCATGCCTCGGGAATCGCACCCGCGAAGCGATTATGCGAAAGATCCACCTCGCGCACCGCCTCCCAGGTTCCCCATGCGGACGGAAGGGAGCCCTCCAGTTCGTTGTCATTCACGAGACACACCTCCAGAGCGGTCATTCTCGCCATCGCTTCGGGCAGAGGCCCCGTGAGCAAATTGCCGCTCAGGTCGAGCCGCTCGAGGGCCGTCAGATCCCCCAGCGCCTCGGGCAGACGCCCCGCGAGACCGTTCTGCGGCAGACACAGCTCCGTGACGCGACCGCCGACGGTCGTCACCCCGTACCACTCCGACAGCGGACGTTCCGTAGCCCAGTGGTCGCTCCGTTTCCAGGCCGCGGCTCCGCCCGTCGCCTCATACAACGCCTCAAGAGCCCGCCGCTCAATCGTCGCGAAATCCGCCCCCTCACCCTGCAGTACCGAGATCCGCTGCACGGCCCCACCGCCACGAAGCGTCACCACCCCCTCGCGCACGTCGGCAGCCGACGCCACAGCCAACTGCACGCCGCGCTTCTCCAGGGCCCGCGTCTCGACGAGCGACAGCCAGCCCCGGGCCGCCTCTTCAATCTCAATTTCGAAAGGGATGTTTGCCTCCACCTCGAAATCGAGCAAGCCCCCCTCCAGACCCATCCGATAGACCGACTCGGCCAATACGATGGCATCGCATTGCGTCTGGGCAATCCGCACCGTATCGCGCCATCCGCTCGCCGCATTCCGCACGACGACCTCGGCCACCCGACTTTCGTACGCCGCGTTGGCCCCGACCGTACAACACAACTGCCGATCGTCCTCGACCGACGGTTCGACACGCAGCCACTCCACCGCCGGCACCTCCACCTCGAACGGCTCTCCGCCACGCAGACGAATCCCCACCTCGCCGCCCTGCGCCGGAAGCATCCACCGCCGTTCGGAGAGGACCAGCGACTCGTCCGACAACTGACAGATGCGGAAACGTTGCTCGCCACTGCCGTCCTCGGCCGTCAGCACCACCTCCGCATCGCGGGCCCAGCACGTGGGGTTGGGCGCCACGTCGAATCGCAACCGCTCGCTCTCCACCCCCCGCGTCGTCGGCACCACCTGTGTGACCCACTCCTCCGAGACCCCGACCGTAAAGCCGACATTGCGGGCCACCTCCACGTCGAGTTGCGCCCCCTCGTTCGGCACGTCGTACACCTCGGCCGCCAGCACAATGGCACTGCGCGGCATCTGCCGCACCTCAACGCACTGCTCCGTACCGTCGACCGCCGCCCGAAAACGAAGCGTCGCCACGTTGACCTCGGTCCGTTCGTTGGACTCGGCCCGGAACTCGAAGCGACTCTCCGTCCGCCCGGCATAGCGCAGCCATCCCGACGGATCACTCTGCGTGCAGGCGTATTCGACCGTCAGGTCGGGCCGCACCTCGACCGTACAACTACCCCCTTCCCACGGCAGCAACAGCGGCCCGGCCGTCTGCACGGGGGCCAGATCGTAGGTCTGTATGATCTCGACCTCGGACGCCTGCTCCGCCTCGGGACACACGACCCGGACGACAGCCCGGCGCCGTCCGTTGTTCCACTCGAAGGGGGCCACCCGCAGCAACACCTCCTCGTCGCGGGTCTCCGCACGTGCCAGACGCTGCTCGACCCGCTCGATCCACGACACGGGAATCTCCACCTCGAAGGTGCGATTCGTCCGCACGCCGAAACGCACGTAGCCCCCCTCAACCGAGACGTAGCAAGGCTCCTCGGCCACGACCCACACGTCGCGACCGCGTTGCGTGACGGTAAGGGCCGCCTCAGCCCCCGTCTGCCGGTCGACAAAACGCACGACGGCCGTGCGGTCCTCCTCGTCGGGATTGGCCGCCACATCGAAATAACGCGTCTGGCTCGACATCACCCGGGTCGAGACATCCGTAATCCACTCCGCGGCGGGCATCTCGACCTCGCAGGCGACGTTGGACGACACCTCAACGCGCACCGTCGCCGCCTCGGCCCCAAGCAGGGCCGTCGTCTCCGAAAGCAGCACCACGGGATCCGACCCCACCTGATAGATGCGCACCTGCTCGCTGCGGTCGCCCGCCACGATGTGAATCCGCCCCTCGCGCACGGGCCCGCCGTCGTAGGCCGCGATGCGGAAGCGCAGCGTGCGCCGCTGCATCTCCGCCCGCGAGGTAATCTCCTCCACCCATTCACGGCAGGCGGCATCCACCTCGTATTCGCACGCCACATTGGCCTGCAGTTCGACCGACACCTCACCCCCGGCGCGGTCGATGACAAAACGCGACTGCGTCACGGTGAGGGCATCGACCCCCTTCTGCATGACAACGATCGTCCGTACCACCTCGCCGCTCTGCAACGTGACGGTGGCGTTGCGCTCCTCGGACGACGCATTGGGGTCAGCCTGCAGCGTAAGCCGCACGTCGCCCGTGCCGCCGTACGTGGGCGAGACCCGGCACCACGCCGTCGCCTCCTCGGCCACTCGCGCCCGCCACTCGCCCTCGACGCCGAAATCGACGGTACACTCCCCTCCGTCGGCCGGCAGCAACTGCACGCAGGCCGCGTCGTCAATCCGGATCGCATGTTCGGGCAGCGTCTGCGTTCCGGTCTCGACGTCGGTGCAGGAGCCGATCCACAGGGCGGCAATCCAGACTCCCAACAGGCGGAATACGATGTGAGAAAGGCGATGATTCATAGACTCAAAGACAGAGGTATGATGCACAAATATACGGAAAAAATACGCAACCGCCTCTGCGAGCAACCGGTCGGCCGCACGATTTTTCGTGATAATTTCGTACTTTTGCGGCGTACAAATCGTTTATGAATTATGGAAATCCAAGCAAAATTTGACCATTTCAACATCAACGTCACCGACCTCGAGCGCAGCATCGACTTCTACGGCAAGGCCCTCGGCCTGCATGAAGTACGCCGTCAGGAGGCCGCCGACGGCTCGTTCCGCCTCGTCTTCCTGAGCGACAACCAGAGCACGTTCCGCCTCGAACTCACCTGGCTTCGCGACAAGCAGGGCGCCTACGAACTCGGCGACAACGAGAGCCACCTCTGTCTGCGCGTAGCGGGCGACTACGATGCCGTGCGGGCCTACCACCGCGAGATGGGCTGCATCTGCTTCGAGAACCACGATATGGGGCTCTATTTCATCAACGACCCGGACGACTACTGGATCGAGATCCTCCCCGAAAAGTAATCCTGCCGCCCGCACCTCCCGTCCGGTCGCAACGCCTCAAGAGCGCCGGACGCCCCCCGGGCAACACCCCGTTACCACGCAAGAGACCAACGATCATGAAATACGACATGCAACCCGAGATCGACCAGGCCGTGCGCACCCTGCGCTCGGGCGGGCTGATCCTCTACCCGACCGACACGGTCTGGGGCATCGGCTGCGACGCCACCAATGCCGACGCCGTAGCCCGAATCTATGCGCTCAAGCGCAGCGAAAACAAGAAGTCGATGCTCGTGCTCTGCGCCTCGGCCGACATGGTCGTGCGCTACGTGAACCGCGCACCGGCTATTGCCTTCGAGGTGATGGAACTGGCCGACAAGCCGCTGACGCTCATCCTTCCAGGTGCCGCAGGGCTTGCGCCCAACCTCATACCCG
This sequence comes from uncultured Alistipes sp., assembly GCA_944320665.1. Lineage (GTDB taxonomy): Bacteria > Bacteroidota > Bacteroidia > Bacteroidales > Rikenellaceae > Alistipes. Next base: position 49,955 of record CALUII010000003.1, read on the forward strand.
AGGAGGGAACGCTCGGCGTGCGGGTGCCGGACCATGAGTTCTGCCGCCGGATGCTGCAGGCCTTCGGGCGTCCCGTGGTCTCGACCTCGGCCAACCTTTCGGGCGAACCGGCCGCGGTCTCGCTGTCCGACACGGCCCGGGAGATCGTCGACGGCGTCGACTTCGTGGTCGACCCCCGCTGCGAAGGGAAACCGACCCACAAACCCTCATCGATCATCGCCTTTGCGGAGGATGGCGCCGTGCGCATCATCCGCGAATAATAGAACACCGAGAGACACATGGCCCGCATACTCACCACCCCCATTCAGAAACGTTTTGCCGATATCGACCCCTTTCAGCACGTGAACAACGTCTCGCAACAGACCTATTTCGACGTCGGCAAGGTCGACTACTACCACCAGATTCTGGGCGAGGAGGTGCTGTTGGGACGGCTGCGCATCATCACGGCCTCCACTGCCACCTCCTATTGCGGACAGATCCGCTTCGGCGATCCGGTCCGCGTGACCACCACGTGCGAAAAGATCGGCACGAAGAGCATCACCCTGCTCCAGCAGCTCCTCGTCGGCGACGAGGTCCGCAGCGAAAGCCGTTCGGTGATGGTCGCCTTCGATTTCGAGGCCCAGCAATCGTTCCCCGTGCCGGATGCCTGGCGCGAGCGACTGCTCCGCGACTGACCCTTCCCGCTCGACGCAATTCAGCATCCACACAGCGCGCAGCCGCAAGGCAGACGCTGCCTCAATCATCGGAGGTCTCGAGCACGGCCCGGGCCGCAACATACCCGCGATCGAAAATCTCGCGGGCTTTCGAAAGGTCGCGGTTGCTGTATCCGTCGAGTCCGACGGGTTCGATCAGCAGGTCGCACGCCTCCTTCTGGAAGATCGTGTTGGCCTGGAAAACGTAGTTGTATACCCGCAAGGCAATGTCGATCATGTTCTTCCGATAGGCATCGGTCACCATCGGGCTCACGTTGAGGGCGATAACCCGTCGGCACGTCGCACGAAGCGTCGTGACGGGCAGGTTCATCAGCACCCCGCCGTCGACATAGTAGACCCCGTCTATCTTGCGGGGCGGGAAGAGCACCGGCAGGCAGCACGACGCAGCCACACGTTCGGCAATCTCTCCTTCGCGGAAATGGACGCTGCAGCCGCGGTCAAAATCCGTTGCCGTCACAATCAGCGGGATCCGCAACTCCTCAAGTCGCCGGGCCCGCAGGTTGCTGCGCAGGAAGTCGACAAAACCGTCCATCTTGAGCAGCCCCTGGCGATCAAACGAGAAGGCCGTAAAGTCGGAAAAGGTGATGCCGTTGAACTTTTCGAAAGCCTGCCAGGGTTCGTTGCCGTCGGCCACGAAGACGCCGGCAATCGCTCCGGCACTCACACCCGAAAGGATGTCGGGCCGGATGTCGTGCTCGAGCAGCGCCTGCATGATCCCCAGATGGGCAAATCCGCGAATAAAACCGCCGCTGAGGGCAAAGCCCGTGTCGTATTGCATCATAATGATTAGTCCGATATCTTGGGAAGCTGCCGGACGTTCCCCGCGTCATCGGCGGCCGGAGCCGGTTGTACCGACGCCACGGGGCGCAGGCCGCGTTCGGCTGCCAGCCGCTCCATGAGGGCGAAAGCCGCCGCGTAGTCGTTCGGAATTTCGCCGTCGAGGATGGCGTTCTTGATCACCTCCTTGATCTCGCCGATCTCGCGGCACGGCGGCAGGCCGTAGGTCTGCATGATGATCTCGCCCGTGATCGGCGGCTGGAAATTGCGGATGCGGTCGCGCTCCTCGAGGTCCTTCATCTTGCGGCGCACCAGCTCGAAATTGGCCAGGTAGCGTTTTACCTTGGCGTCGATGCCCGACGTGATGTCGGCCTCACACAACAGCATCAGCTGCTCGACGTCGTCGCCCGCCTCGAACAACAGACGACGCACGGCCGAATCGGTCACCAGATCCTCCGACAGCACGATGGGCCGCAGGTGCAGGAAGACCATCTTCTGCACGAACTTCATGTGTTCGTTCAGCGGCAGCTTCATCCGCCGGAAGATCTCGGGCACCATCTTCGAACCGACGACCTCGTGGCCATGGAAGGTCCAGCCCACCTTCGGGTCGTAGGCCTTGGTGAGCGGTTTGGCGATGTCGTGCAACACGGCAGCCCAGCGCAGCCAGAGGTCGTCGCTGCGGCGCGCCACATTGTCCAACACCTTGAGCGTATGGAGGAAGTTATCCTTGTGGGCATGTTTCCCGACGCGGTCAACCCCCTTCAGGCGGTGCATCTCGGGGAAGATCAGTTCGAGCAGCCCCGTCATCTCGAGCAGCCCGAAGCCGATCGACGGCACGGGCGAAAGGACTATTTTGTTCAGTTCGACGATGATGCGCTCACGCGAAACGATACGGATGCGTTCGCGGTTGCGGCGGATCGCCTCGAAGGTCTCGGGGTCGATGTCGAAGCCCAGTTGCGAGGCGAAACGCACGGCGCGCATCATCCGCAGCGGATCGTCCGAAAAGGTGACGTCGGGATCGCACGGCGTACGGATGATGCAGGCCTCCAGGTCGTCCATCCCGCCGAATGGGTCGACCAGTTCGCCGAACGTATCGCCGTTGAGCGACCAGGCCATGGCATTGATCGTGAAGTCGCGGCGGCGCTGATCGTCCTCGAGCGTCCCGGCCTCCACCACCGGTTTGCGCGAATCGTGCGTATAGGACTCCTTGCGGGCGCCGACGAACTCCACCTCGACGCCGTTGCGTGCACGTACCATCGCCGTACCGAAGGTCTTGAAGACCGACACCCGGGCATGCAGCTCGGCACCGAGCGCCTCGGCCACGGCGATGCCGCTGCCCACGACCACCACATCGATATCGGTCGACGGACGGTGCAGGTAGTAGTCGCGGACGTAGCCGCCCACGACAAAGGCGCGGACGCCCAGCGAATCGACGATCCGCCGGATCCGCGCGAAGATCGGATCGGAAAGAGGAGCTGCCACGGCCATCATTTCCCGAGGCAACGACGGTAGAGGGCTACCGTATTTTCGAGTCCGTAGTAGAGTGCGTCGCAGATCAGCGCATGGCCGATCGAGACCTCGTCGAGCCAGGGAATCCGCTCGGCGAAATAGCTCAGGTTGTCCAGGTTGAGGTCGTGTCCGGCGTTGAGTCCGAGGCCCTGGCGGCGGGCCTCCTCGGCCGCAGCAACGTAGGGGGCGATGACCCGTTCGCGGTCGAGGTGGTAGTCACGCGCATAGGCCTCCGTGTAGAGCTCCACGCGGTCGGCACCGCACGCCTTCGCTCCGGCCACCATCTCGGGCACAGGGTCGACGAAGATCGAAACGCGGATCCCCTTCTCATGGAAACGGCCGATCACCTCGGTCAGAAAGGCCCGGTTTGCAAGCGTATCCCAACCGGCATTCGACGTGATGGCATCGGGCGCATCGGGCACCAGGGTCACCTGCGCCGGCACCACTTCGCACACCAGGTCGATGAACGACGGGATGGGGTTGCCCTCGACGTTGAGTTCCGTATGCAGCACGCGCTTCAGGTCGCGCACATCGCCGTAGCGGATGTGCCGCGCATCGGGACGCGGATGGACCGTGATGCCGTCGGCACCGAACCGCTCGATGTCGCATGCGGCCCGCACCACGTCGGGCATATTGCCGCCGCGTGAGTTGCGCACCACGGCGATCTTATTGACGTTTACACTCAACTTTGTCATAAAAATACGTATATTTGCAGGTCAAAGATAACGATTTTTTCCAAACTCCGCCGATGAACATCCTACTTTTTTCGCTGCCTCGCCGCAGCCCGCGCATCGACGCCATCCGCCGGATTTTCGACGCTCTCGACCGCCACGCGCTCCCCTATGCCGTGAACGAAGAGTTCGCCCTCGAGGTGCAGCGCCTGATCGGAATCGAGATCCCCTCCGACCGAACCTACGGAGCCCGCATCCCCGCAACGTGCGACCCGCAGAGCGTGATGGTCTGCTACGGCGGAGACGGTACACTGCTCGAGGGGGCACACCGCCTGCACGGTGCGCCGCTGCCCATCGTCGGCATCAACTCGGGCCACCTGGGCTTCCTGGCCTCGGCCGCAACGGACGACATCGACACCCTCTTTGCCGATCTGGCAGCCGGCCGCATCCGCACCGAGCCGCGCACGCTGCTCAACGTCTGCGGCGACTTCGACCAGAAGCCCGATTCGACACTCGCCCTCAACGAATTCTCGGTTCAGCGTCACGGCGCCGAGATGATCTCCGTCGAGACCTACGTCAACGGCCAGATGGTCGCCACCTACCACGGCGACGGCGTGGTGGTCTGCACGCCCACCGGCTCGACCGCCTACTCGCTCAGCGCCGGCGGCCCGGTCGTCGCCCCGCAGTGCGGCTGCCTGGTGATCTCGCCGCTGGCGCCCCACAACCTCACGATGCGCCCGGTGGTAATCCCCGACACGGCCGAGGTGAAGCTGCACATCCGCACGCGCCACACCTCGGGATTCGTCACCCTCGACAACCGCATCTACCCCATCCACAACGGCGCCTCGTTCACCGTCAGACGCGCCGAACAACGGATTTATCTGGCCGTAGCGCACAATATATCGTTCTACGACACGTTACGCAATAAGATGATGTGGGGCGTCGACATCCGCAGTTGACCCTCAACGAAAATACGCAACCGCGGATACCCAAATCCACAACAGGGTTTCGCGTTTGAATTATTTACCTATATTTGCACTCTCGATACCTACCGAATGATGAGTGAAGAGCATCGTATACCGCGCCACGTGGCGATCATCATGGACGGCAACGGCCGCTGGGCCGAACTGCACGGCATGGAACGCTACGAAGGGCACACACACGGCATCGAACCGATCCGCATCGTCCTGCGCACGGCCGCCCGTCTCGGCGTGCAATACCTCACGCTGTATGCCTTCTCGACCGAGAACTGGGGCCGCCCGGCCAACGAAGTCCGCGCCCTCATGGAACTCTTCTGCCGCTGCGCCATCAACGAAATGCCCGAACTCAAGGCTCAGGGTGTACGCGTGCGCGTGATCGGCGACCGCAGCCACTTTTCGGACGAGGTCCGCCACCGGCTCGAAGAGCTCGAAGACGGAACACGCAACGGAACGCGGCTGACCCTTGTACTGGCCATCGACTACTCGTCGCGCCTCGAAATCGTCGAGGTCGCCCGGGAATTGGCCCGCATGGCGGCCGCAGGCGCACTCGATCCCGAGGCTATCGACGAGCAGCACTTCGCCGATGCTCTCTGGACGGCGGGTATGCCCGATCCCGACCTGGTGATCCGCACCAGCGGCGAACAACGCCTGAGCAACTTCCTGCTGTGGCAGGCCTCCTATGCGGAACTCTATTTCCCGGAGGTGCTGTGGCCCGACTTCGGCGAGAAGGAGTTCGTGCGCGCCCTCGAAGCCTATGCGCAGCGCGACCGCCGGTTCGGATTGGTTAAGAACACTACACACAACGTTGACTGAGAAGAGATAGCGAGACAGATGAACCGTTTCCACAAGACCCTCCTGACGACAGCAGCTTCGGCGCTGATCGGCTCGGGATTTCTCTATGCCCAAACACCCGTCGCTCCGCCCGCAACGTCGAATCGGCCGTCGGCCGACTCGATACGGACCGACTCCATCGCCCCCTTCCCGGAGAATGCCCCCATGTTCGAAGGGGCCCCGCGCCGCTACATCCTGCGGCGGGTCAACGTACGCGGCGTACAGTACCTCAACCACCAGAGCGTCAAATCGTCGGCCGGTCTGATCGAGGGCGACTCTATCTACCTGCCCAGCGACTTCATCAGCCAGGCCATCTCGCGACTGTGGGACCGCAAACTCTTCTCCGACGTGAAGATCGGCGCCTCGATCGAAGGCGATTCGGTCGACCTGGAGCTCTTCCTGAAGGAGCGTCCGCGCGTCTATGACTGGAAGTTCGAAGGCGTCACCAAAGGCAAGCAAAAGGACCTCATGGAGAAACTCAAGCTGCGCCGCGGTACCGAATTGTCGGACTACGTAATCGACAAGAACAAACGCCTCATCCGCGAATATTGGGCCGAAAAGGGCTTCCGCAATGCTTCGGTCGACGTCCGCATCGAGAACGACAGCATGCGCCCCAATGTGGTGAACGTCACCTTCGTGGTCGACCGCAAACAGAAGGTCCGCATCGGCGCCATCAACTTCACGGGCAACGAGGTCTTTACGGACAAACGCCTGCGCCGCACCTTCAAGAAGACGCACCAGACCGGCATCAACTTCTTCCGCAACACCAAACTCAAGGAGGCCGACTATGCCGACGATCAGGAGCTGCTCATCGACTTCTACAACTCGCGCGGCTACCGCAACGCCACCATCATACGCGACTCGATCTACCCGATCAACGAAAAACGGATCGGAATCGATATCGACGTCTCGGAGGGCGAAAAATTCTACATCCGCAACATCACGTGGGTCGGCAACTCGGTCTACGACACGGAGTATCTGCAACGCCTCTTCGGCTTCAACAAGGGCGACACCTACGACAAAAAGTCGATGCATACCCGCCTGGGTGTGGGCAAGGAGGATAATCCGGAAAATATCTCGGTACACTCGCTCTACCAGAACGAGGGCTACCTGGCCTCGCAGATCGAGCCCTCGGAGATCATCGTCGGACGCGACTCGATCGACCTCGAAATCAAAGTCTTCGAGGGACGACCGTTCACAATCAACGACGTGGTCATCTCGGGCAACAACCGCCTGGACGACGAGATCATCCGCCGTGAACTCTACACGCGTCCGGGCGAACTCTACAACCGGGCCCTGCTGATGCAGACGCTGCGTACGCTCGCCGGCATGAGGCAGTTCAATGAAGAAGCCCTCATGCCCGACATCCAACCCGTCTCGAACGACCTGGTCAATATCGGCTTCCCGCTCGAGGAGACCGCCTCGGACCAGTTCAACATCGCCGGCGGTTGGGGCTCGGGCACCTTTGTGGGCTCGGTCGGCATCACGCTGAATAACCTGTCGCTCAAGAACTTCTTCAAGAAAGGCGCCTGGTCTCCCTACCCCATGGGACAGAACCAACGCCTCGGCATCTCGGCCCAGACGAACGGTACCTACTATAAGGCCTTCTCGCTGAGTTTCACCGACCCGTGGCTCGGAGGCCGCAAGCCCAACTCGTTCACACTGTCGACCTACTTCTCCGAACAGACCGACGCCTACTACATCTTGCAAAAAGCCAGCGCCTATTTCCGCACGTTCGGTGTCGCTGCCGGACTGGGCAAACGCCTCGACTGGCCCGACCCGAACTTCACGCTCTATACGGAGTTGACCTACGAGCGCTACTCGCTCAAGGACTGGAACTACTTCATCATGAAGAACGGTTCGGCCAACCTGCTTTCGCTCAAGTTCGTCTTCGGCCGCAGTTCGGTCGACCAGCCGCTCTACCCGCGCCGCGGTTCGGAATTCAGCGCCTCGGTACAGTTTACGCCTCCCTACTCGCTCTGGGATGGCAAGGACTACGCCGATCCCACGCTCAGCGACCACGAACGATACAAGTGGATCGAATTCCACAAGTGGCAGTTCAAGGCCCAGTGGTTCCAGGCCCTGAGCCGCAATTCGAACCTCGTGCTGATGGCCAAGGCCGAGATGGGTTATCTGGGCAACTACAACCGAAACAAGGTCTCGCCCTTCCAGCGCTTCGAAGTGGGTGGTGACGGTATGTCGGGATACAACGTCTACGGTATCGACATCATCGGTATGCGCGGTTACGAGGACGGCGCCCTCGACCCGACGTCGCAATACTCGTGCGCGTACAACAAATACACGATCGAATTGCGCTACCCGGTGATCATGAAGCCCTCGTCGACGATCTACGTCCTGGGCTTCCTCGAAGGCGGTAACGGTTTCTCGTCGTGGAGCGACTTCTCGCCCTTCAAGATCAAACGCGCAGCCGGTGTAGGTGTACGTCTCTACCTGCCCGTGGTCGGCATGCTCGGTATCGACTGGGGCTACGGCTTCGACCACCCGAACCAGGGCGACACGACCAAACCCAACGGCAGCAAGTTCAGTTTCGTGATCGGACAGCAATTCTGATCGGGAACAAGGCCCGCGTGGCAATATAATTGAAAAAAAATCGTTAATTTTAACCGATAAAACCGAATGACCATGAAAAAACTCGTATTGTCTGCCCTGCTCGCACTGGCCACGGCAGGCGCCGTATCGGCCCAAAATTACGTAATCATCCACAGCGAAAAGGTCTTCAAGTCCATCCCCGAATACACCGAAGCACTCGAAACCGTCGACAGCCTCGGCAAAGCCTACCAGGCCCAGGTGGATCAACGCTTCGCCCAGGTGGAGACCCTCTACAACAGCTATATGGCCCAGAAAGCCTCGCTTTCGGCTACCAGCCGCCAGCAACAGGAGACCCTCATCCTGCAGAAGGAGCGCGAAGCCACGGAATACCAGCAGGAGATCTTCGGCGCCGAAGGTACGCTGATGAAAAAACGCATCGAACTGATCCAACCCATCCAGAAACGGGTCTTCGATGCCATCGAACGCTACGCCACACAACACGGCTACGACATGGTGCTCGACGCCTCGAACAACGCAACGCTGCTCTACAACAGCGGGTCGATCGACCATACGCAGCAGATCATCGATGCACTCAAATAATAATTAAAAAACGAATAATATTCAGTAAACCCCTATGAAAAAAGCTATCAAATTGACCCTCGTCCTGGCGATGACGCTGGGCTGCACCTCGCTCTTCGCACAGAAATTCGGCCGTATCGACATGCAGGCCCTGATCTTCTCGATGCCCGAAACCAAGGAGATGCAGGCCAAGATGGAGGAGTTCACCAAGAACCTCGAGGATACCTACGAGACGATGAACGTCGAATTCAACACGAAGTACCAGGAGCTGATGAAGAATCAGGCCACACTGTCGGACGCCGTGCTGCAGATGAAGCAGAAGGAGTTGAACGAGCTGGCCAGCCGTCGCGACGAATTCGTACAGATGGCCCAGCAGGATCAGCAGAAGGAGCAGGCCCGCCTCTACACGCCGATCTACCAGAAGGCTCAGGATGCCGTGAATCAGATCGCCAAGGCCGGCGGCTATACGGCCATCTTCCAGGTAGGTCAGATGCCCTATATCGACGAGACGGCCGTGCCCGACATCCTGGCCGAAGTGCAGACGGCTCTGGGCATCGACCCGGCCGAGGCTGCCAAGGCACTGGCCGAGGCTACGAACAACGTTGCCAACAACGCACAGGCTAACAACTGATCTTTCCACCGCTCGCAGAGGGCATCCGACTGACGAGTGCTACACACATGCCGCGGCGAGGCGCAGATCGATGAATCTGTGCCTCGCTTTGCATTGACACACCCCACATCGCGCAGCTAACGACCGTTGGCCGGTCCCGGCGACCGACCGCTGGCCACATGATACGCATGGATCGAAATGTCGCACAAAATGTCGGTTTTGTCGCCGCGACAAACTATTCCTCAAGGGATGACGTTATGCATAATAAACGAAACATTCAATCCGAAACCGAACAATGAACACCTCCAACCATACGCAACCGGATATTCCTTGCTACACCCTCCCGATGCTCACCAGCCGAAACGACGACCAGGAACGCCCGCTCTCGGGTCCGTTATTCCGCGACTTTCTGATCGCCCAAACCGACTCCGTATTGGGACCATTCCGCCATCCGTGCCGGATAGCCGGTATCGTCATCGGCGTCTGCACGGCGGGTAGATGCCGCGTCGTCTCGAACCTCAATGAGCTCACGCTGGAGGCCGGTGCCATGTGCATCAGCTCCCCAAAAAACGTTCTGCAAATCATTCCGGACCGAGATTTCCGTGCCGATGTGCTGATTATTTCGCCTGAATTCATCAAACAAATCCACATCAACACTCAGCTGATGATGCCGCTGATGCTTTCGGCCGGAAACAGGCCATTCTTCACCCTCACCGAAAGCGACCGCACGGCCCTGCACTACCTTATCTACCAGATCGAACGCGAAATACAGGTTGCCACCGAGACCCACTTTACGACGGAGATTATTTGCGGACTGATCTCGGCCACGATCTACAAAATCGGGGACATTCTGACGCGCCACGCCAACCCGCAGCCCGATGCGGCCCATGCAGCCGGACGCAACCGCGCCGAGGCCTACTTCCAACAATTCATCCAGTTGTTGGGCAAACACTACAAATCCGAACGTTCGGTCGGATTCTATGCCCGACAGATGTGCATTACCCCCAAATACCTCACTACACTCATCAAACGTGTCAGCAACCGTTCGGTCTCGGAGTGGATTGACGACTATGTGATCATGGAGGCAAAGACGCTGCTCCGCTACTCCTCGATGAGTGTACAGGAGGTGGCCTATCAGCTCAACTTTCCCAATCAGTCGTTTTTCGGCAGTTACTTCAAGCGCCTCACGGGGATGTCCCCCTCGCAATACAAACAGCAATAGCCCCGCACGGAATGCTCCGTACGGGCGATGCTGAGCCCTGCCCCCGCCGGGCGACTCAGAACGGATAGCCCACACCGAAATTGAGGGCCATGTTGCGCCACTTGAAGTTGTGGATCCAGCGCTGGCCGACGGGCTCGCCCGGATTGTAGAGCTGCACACCCCAGTCGAGACGAAGCACCGCGAACTTGATGTCGAAACGAAGGCCGAAACCCGTATTGAATCCCAACTCCTTGTAGAAGTCGCGGAAGTGAAAAACCGCCTCTTCGCTGTACTTCGACCCATCCATATACCAGACATTACCCACATCGAAGAAGGTCGCCCCGTGCAACATGCCCCAGATCGGGAAACGCAGTTCGAGGTTGGCCTCCAGTTTCAGATCACCCAACTGCATCGGATACTCGGCATCGGGCTTGCGCGGCGTGGCGCCCGGACCCAGGGTGCGCGGCGTCCAACCACGCATGCCGTTGCTGCCGCCCGCGTAGAAGAGTCGGTCGAAGGGCATCACGTCGTTGTTGCCATAGGCCCACGCAACACCGCCATAGAGTCGGCCGGCCAACGCCACCTGCTCTCCGAGCATGATCTTGCGGCTGGCACTGATATCGCCTCGCACGTACTGCGAATAGCGGATACCGAAGATGTGGTAATACTTCTGGCCGGCCACCGGCTTCGAAAAGAGGTGCTCCAGACCGTCGATCAGATTGCCCGCCGTCTCGACATTGAGCCGAAGCAGCGTAGCGTTGCCGCCGAGGTGCTTGAGCTGGTTGTTGTAGACATAGCTGAAATTCAATCCGGCGATGAACGACGTACGGAAACTCTCCTTGAGGTATTCGTTCTGCGTACCCTCGAGAAAGGCTTCGTCCAGGTAGCCCATGTCGACCACATTGATGTCGATCGGGCGCAGCGAGAAGGAGGAGTACCGCGCATTGTTCCACAAGTAGGTGAGTCCCACACTCGAGAGCGTGCGCCGATAGAAGGGACGGTCCTGAAAATTGATCGAAAATTCGAGTTTCGTCTTCGGCTGATTGACGGCCCGGTAGCGCCGCGTGCGGATCGGCATCAGGAAACGCGGAAAGGAGAGGCCGGCCGTGACGCCGAACTCCGTGGCGTTGCGTTTGCGCGCATCGGGCGCCTTCATGAACTCATACCCACCGCTGAACGACATGTCGAAGGATTCGGCCCCGCGGAATATGTTGCGATTCTGGTATCCGACGGTTGCCTTCAGCCCATAGAAACTGGCCGTGGTCGACCCTTCGAGTTCGACCTTGAAACTCTGCTTGAGGGCCGGCGTACAGAGTACGTCGCACTGCAGATAGCCCTCCTGCGTGTAGCGCACCTCGGTCGAGTCGGCCGATTCGCCGACATAGGTAACGATGTTGGTGACGTCGACGTCGCGCGGCTCCTCCACGAAGGCCACCTTCGTACTGCGGAAGTAGCCCAGCGACATGAGGTCCGTATAGGTACGCGAGACCTGGTCGGCATTGTAGACGTAGTTCGGGTAGAGCGGCACGGCCTGACGCAGAATATTGGGTCGCAGATTGGGCTTCGTCCCCTCGTAGATGATATTCAGACCGCGGAAGTAGAGCGTATCGAGGCGCGAACGGAACGTCGAGTCGGTACGCAGCACCGTGGGATCGTAGTTCGGGAAGATGTTGATGCGGTTGATACGGTAGATCGTATGGTTGTCGAGGAGGGCCTCACCGCGGGCATCGTAGCCCGAAAGGTACTGCTTGATGACCACCGTCAGATCGACGCGCCGGTCTCCGCCGAGCGTATCGGCTATATACTCGATGTTGTTGATCGTGAAGTTGTAGTACCCCCGATCTCGCAGGTAGGAGGTGATGCGCTCGCGTTCGGCATCGAGCACCGCGATGTCGAAGATCTCGCCCCGATGCAGCAGCGTCTGCGCCGTATCGGGCAGGATGATCTGCGCGAGGAACTTGTCGCGGAAGTCGTAGGTGATGCTGTCGATCCGGTAGGGCTCGTTCTGACGGATGCGGTAGGTGATCGAGGCCCGCTTGGAGCGCGACAACGTATCGACCTCGAACGACGATTGCGACGACAGGAATCCCTTCGAGTCCATATAGACCTTCAGGTTGCGGGCCGAACGCTCGGTGAGGTCCATGTCGAGCAACACGGGCTCCTGACCGAGTTTGCGTTTCCAGTTGTTCCACCAGTTGTTCTTCGCGGGATTGGCCTGTTCGTAGATCCACACCCCGACGTTGAGCCCCAGGAAGCGCGTATTGGGCGACTGACGGACGTAGCGTTCGAGTTCGGCGGAACGAATGCGCTCCTTGCGCGGCACGGTGCGGTCCTCCTCGATGCGCACCTTCTGCACGAGGTAGGAGCCCTCAGGCAAACGACGCGTGACGCTGCACGATGCACAGATCATGCACATCGCGACACCCAGCAGCCACCACCGGCTGAATCCGCCACGTCGTTTCATCGTCTCCGCTCTCCGATCTGCTCGGCCAGGTATCAGTTATTGAAAAATCCCTGTTCCTGCAACAGGGCGAAATAGGTCTTCGAAATCGCCAGGTTGTCCTCCTTGCGGTAGCGGTTGCGCGTAAAGATCTGCGCCAGGTTGGGCAACTGGTTCTCCTCGAGCAAACGCCGGGTCTCGTCGGACTCCTCGCGTTCGGCCCAGAGTTCGTCGATCTCGGCGGTGGTATAGTCCGTATACTTTTCGTAGTGCGCCACCGCCTCCAGCGGCAGGCGGTCGGTCAGAGCCGGCTCCTCATCGGGATAGCCCACCACGATGGTCGTTATGGGGATCACCCCTTTGGGCAGTTCGAGGACGTCGCAGATCTCGCGGGCCGTATAGATCGTCGTTCCCAGATAGCAGATGCCCAAGCCGTGCATCTCGGCCTCGATGCAGAGGTTCTGCGCCGCCAGCAGGGCATCGGTCACACCGTTCAGAAACCACGCGAAGTTGTCGTACGCCGGTTCGGCATCACGCTGCCGGCACCACATCGAGAACCGGTGCACGTCGGCACAAACGGTGATCACACACGGCGCCTGGGTCACCATCGGCTGGTTGAAATGGCACGGGGCAAGCCGCTTGCGCAGGGCTTCGTCGCGGGTGACAATCAGCGAATAGAGCTGCATGTTTCCGCAGGTCGAGGCTCGGGTTGCCGCCTCGAGAAGCTCATGCAACAACTCGTCGGGAAGGGCCGTCGGGCGGAAACGACGGATGGAACGATGCTTGAAGAGCACACTTTTCATGGGCGTTTTGTTTTTTTCAAAATATGGACAAAAGTAGTAAAACTTTTAGAAGTTTTATTATTTTTGTCCTCGGATCTAATCCGACAGAGGCTTGCAGACCACGTTTTCAAAATACGAAGGCACGGGCAACGATTTCATCCTGCTCGACATGCGCCACAGCGCCTGGGTACCTGACCGCAATTTAATTGCCAGACTTTGCGATCGGCACTTCGGCATCGGGGCCGACGGAGTGATGACGCTCCTGTCGAGCGACCGTGCCGACTGCTCCATGCGCTACTACAATGCCGACGGCTCGCCCGGCGAGATGTGCGGCAACGGCGGACGCTGTTTTGCGCTCTATGCCCACCACCTGGGGCTCGGCAACGAATACGTGCGGTTCGATTCGCTCGACGGCATGCACGAGGCCCGCCTGCTCGAAGCCGACGACCGCATGGGACGCATCGAACTGGGCATGATCGACGTCGACCGAATCGAAAGCGGCAACGGCTGGTGGTTCCTCAATACGGGCGTGCCGCACTATGTGGAGTTCTGCGAGGAGGTATCCCGCGTGGACGTCACAGGCCGAGGGCGGGCCATCCGATACGACACCCGCCGCTTCCCCAACGGGACCAACGTCAATTTCGTGCAGCTGCTCGGTCCCGGCCAACTGAAAATGCGCACCTACGAGCGCGGCGTCGAGGCCGAAACGCTGGCCTGCGGAACCGGAGCCACGGCGGCAGCCCTGGTAGCCTGCCGCCTCTTCCAACCGACGTGCCGGCAGTTCGACATCGCGGTGCCGGGCGGACGACTCAGCGTCGCATTCGAGTGCGACGACACCCACACGCATTTCCGCCACATACGCCTCTCGGGTGCGGCACGCCGCGTCTTCGAGGGGAGGGTCGATCCGGCCAATCTTTGATTCGCTTGTATACAGACAGAACCTGAAACTTCCTTATTTTTTAGACCATCTTCATGAAAACACCCAAGGGATCCCGCACCCATCAGGATCATGGCGACGAACTGCGTCGGGCCAAACGCCTCGAACCGCTGCACAAAAACGGCAAGGAGCGCCACAGCCTCTACCACGGATACGACGACGAGGAGGACGAGGCTGATTACCGTCCGCGTCGCGAATCGGCTTTCGACTACTTCGACGACGAGGAACAATAAGCCCGCAACGCTCCGCACCAGACATACTTCGATGCACACTCTGCGACGTCCGCGCCGCCGGCATCGATTGTGCCGTCTCGTACGCCTGCACGTTACGCCGGGGCGCATCTCATCAGGGCCTCTCCTCCAGCCGAGGTCGGCTCTAAAGATTTGAACACACAAGCAATATTGAACGAAATGACGGATAAATTCATCATGGCAGGCGATACGGCCCTGCACATCTGCGATTCGGAACAGGGCGACCGCTGCGTCGTACTGCTCCACGGCTACTTGGAATCGATGCTGGTATGGGACAGTTTCGTTCCGCTGCTTTACAAGGAGTTGCGCGTCATCACGCTTGATCTGCCGGGCCACGGCATCTCGGTCGTACGAGGCGAAACGCACACCATGGAATGGCTGGCCGACGTCGTAGCCGAAGGGATCCGCGCACTGGGCCTCTCCCGGTGCACGCTGGTCGGGCATTCGATGGGCGGATACGTCGCCCTGGCCTTCTGTGAGCGCCATCCCGAAATGCTCGACGGACTCGTATTGCTCAGCTCGACGCCCCTGGCCGATACCCCGGAAAAACAGGAGAACCGTCTGCGCGAAATAGCGCTGGTACGTGCCGGCAAGAAGGATCTTCTGGCCCGTATGGCTCCGGCCGCCGGTTTTGCGGCCGAAAACCGGCAACGCATGCAGGACGAGATCGAGGATTTGACGGAACAGGTCTACGTTACGGAAGATGATGGCATTGTCGCACTTCTGAACGGCATGCGTATCCGTCCGGACCGCAACGAGATGCTTCGATCGACAGCAGTTCCCGTACTCTTCATTCTGGGACGCCACGACGACTACATCCCGGTTGAAAAAGCGGAGGCTCTGGTTGCCGCACATCCTGAGGCCCGAGTCGTTTGGTTGGAACATTCCGGGCACATGGGATTCCTCGAGGAACCCGAGGCAACGGCCAAGGCGCTGCTCGATTTCGTTGCCGCAACCGGGAAGGAGAGGGCATAACCTGCTCATACCTCCGCCGACCGGGTCGCGAACTAGGGCCGTTTCATCCTGAGTTTAGGGGACGGACTGCCCGGCTCGTCCGTGTCGGAGCACCCGAAAGGCACAAATCCGAGATGCCTGTAGAATCCTTCAGCCTGCACGTTGCATGCATGCCCAGACAACACCCCTGCTCTCGAATCGCCAGTTCGGCCAGTCTCCGCCCGAAGCCGCGACCCCGACAAGCCGATGCAACAAAGAGCATTACAATCGTGCACCCCTCGATACCGACCCATCCGACGGGCCGTTTCCCGTGCCAAGCGACAGCCAGACCAGCAACCGTCGCAAGGGCCTGCCTCACCACGGGGACTAAACGCTCCACGTCATCACTAGCAAGTAAGTAATGGGTAGTCCGGACCGAGTCAGCACACAACCGAAGCAGTTCATCCAACAGGACCTCGGTGCGCTCGATGTTGCGGATCATAGGCGATCCTCCTACGGAAATAAAGCATATCGCGCAATATCTGACCGTCCTCAATAATCGGATGATCGTAATTGAGCGTGAAAAAATCCGGCAAGGAATGCGAATAAGAAAATCCGCAATGCTCGTAGAACGATACGGTCAGCCGACTGCATCCTGTACCTACCGTCATGAAGAGGAAATCGCGTCCATAGCGACGACACAGGTAGTCGATCATCTGCCGGCCATACCCCTTGCGACGGTAAGACGGTGCAACGGCAATATTCTTGAGTTCACAAATGCCCTCGCCTTCATCCGTCACCACCGCCACGCATGCCGGCATTCCATCCGGGCCATAACAGACGAACAAATCGCCTCGGTAAAGATAACGGTCAATCATCGACTCCTGCTCGTCGGCAAGCAGAAGCAATTCGAGGAACCGTTTCTTATCGGTCTCAACCCGTTCAATCTTCAGCATATTCATTCCATCAATCATTTACAGTAATTCCAGTTCCGAGAATCCTGCGCAGAGATAAGAGATATCTGCCCCGGCCCTTCGAAGCGGCTGCACTCCTGTCTTCCGTGAGCCGAATCCGACTGGATGACTCTCCTCCCCCCCCCACTCACACGCATGCGGGCGATCCCGAAGCCTGAACCGACACCACCGATACAACAAAAAAAAAGGTCAG
>CALUII010000004.1 GCA_944320665.1 uncultured Alistipes sp.
CCTCGACCTGCGCCGCCCGCCGCTGCAGCGCAACCTGATCCTCCGCCACAAAATGGCACAGGAGATCCGCCGCTTCCTCGACAGCGAGGGATTCCTCGAGATCGAAACCCCCTATCTGGTGGGCTCGACGCCCGAAGGCGCACGCGACTTCGTGGTTCCGAGCCGCATGAACCCCAACCAGTTCTACGCCCTGCCGCAGTCGCCCCAGACGCTCAAGCAGCTGCTCATGGTGGCCGGCTATGACCGCTACTTCCAGATCGTGCGCTGCTTCCGCGACGAAGACCTGCGCGCCGACCGCCAGCCCGAATTCACGCAGATCGACTGCGAAATGTCGTTCGTCGAGCAGGAGGATATCCTCGAGATCTTCGAACGCTGGGCCAAGCACATGTTCCATGAGGTGATGGGCATCGACTTCACGGAGCCCTTCCGCCGCATGCCCTGGATCGAGGCGATGGAGAAGTACGGCTCGGACAAACCCGACCTGCGCTTCGGCATGGAGTTCTCGGATCTGACCGACCTGGCCCACGGCCACGGATTCAGCGTCTTCGACAGCGCGGAGTATGTCACGGGCTTTGCCGCCACGGGCTGCGCATCGTACACACGCAA
Source organism: uncultured Alistipes sp. (assembly GCA_944320665.1). Taxonomy (GTDB): domain Bacteria; phylum Bacteroidota; class Bacteroidia; order Bacteroidales; family Rikenellaceae; genus Alistipes. The sequence continues at coordinate 607 of CALUII010000004.1, forward strand.
GCAGATCGACGCCCTGACCGAATACGTGAAACGTCCGCAGGTCGGTGCCAAAGGCCTCGTATGGATCCGCCTGGAGGCCGACGGCAACGTGAAATCCTCGATCGACAAGTTCTACACACCCGACCAGGTGCGTGCCATGGCCGAGCGCTGCGGCGCCCAATCCGGCGACCTGGTGCTGATCCTCTGCGGCAAGAAGTTCGAGGCGCTGACGCAACTCTGCGCCCTGCGCCTGGAGGTGGCCCGCCAACTCGGACTGCGCGATCCGCAGAAGTTCGCCCCGCTGTGGGTCGTTGACTTCCCGATGTTCGAGTGGGACGAGGAGACGCAGCGCTTCTATGCGATGCACCACCCCTTCACTTCGCCCAAACCCGAGGACATACAGTACCTCGAGAGCGACCCGGGCCGCGTGCGCGCCAATGCCTACGACTTCGTCTGCAACGGTACGGAGATCGGCGGCGGTTCGATCCGTATCCACGACGCCGTGCTCCAGGCCCGGATCTTCAAGGCGCTGGGCTTCACGCCCGAGCGTGCGCAGGAGCAGTTCGGCTTCCTGATGAATGCCTTCAAGTTCGGTGCACCCCCTCACGGAGGTCTGGCCTTCGGTTTCGACCGTCTGTGTTCGCTCTTTGGCGGCTCGGACTCGATCCGCGACTTCATCGCCTTCCCGAAAAACAACGCCGGCCGCGACGTGATGCTCGATGCCCCCTCGTATCTGGACCAGTCGCAACTCGACGAGCTCTACCTCGAACTGCGCAAACCCGAGGCATAACGAAGACCTACATACGAATACATACGAAAGAGAGCGGGTGAGGAAAAAATCCTCGCCCGCTCTCTTTTTCGTTCATTCAGCCGACTACCCCCGGCAGATTCCGCACAACCCACCAGACGACGAACAGCAGGCAATAGCCATAGGCCACCCACCGGTGCTGTACGACGGGTCGCACACGCTGCGCCATCCGCCCCTTGTCGAGTGCGGTCCACGCCACGGCCAGAAAATAGGGCACCGAAACCACCAGAAAGGGGTTGAACCTCAACGCCTCGACCACCTCGCCGTGCAACAGACTGTACAGGGCCCGCTGTCCTCCGCAGGCCGGGCAGTCCAGCCCCGTGAGGGTACGGAACGGACAATGCGGCACCCACACGCTATGCGACGGATCGACCGCATAGTAGAGTGCCGCCACGGTCAACAGCATGACCGGGATGCCGATCCACCCAAACGCCCGACGCCTCAATCAATAGTTGTAAAAGGGCAATGAAAAAGCCGCAGCAAAGACCACCACGACGATCAGGTAGATGAGCCAGCAGACGGCCGCCACACCGACCGAAACCCACGTCCACGTACGGGCATTGCGGGCCGAACGCCGTGCAGCGTCGTAGTTCCCGGCAAACCAATACCCATCGACCTGCGATGCGTAGACAATGGCCACGATGCCGAAGGGCAGGCAACAGAGGATCGTACTGATGATGGCCCACGGCAGGAAATTATCGGGTTTCACCTGATCGGGCTGCGGTGCGGCAGCCGTGGAGTTGGGGGCAGCCGTCGGGGTAGCGGAGGGTGCCGGAGACGCATTTTCTGCTGCGCCGGAGTCCGGCTTGGGATCAAGAACTTCCATCTGAATGCAAATAATTAGGTTCGTGTAGTAAATACAAATATACGTCTTTTCCCGTAAAATACAACCTCCCAAGCGCGCACGCAGCAGAAACGCAGCCCGAAATTTCGCAGCCGGGCCTTGCTCGACCCGAGAAAATCCACTAATTTTGGCCGGACAAAATATAAGAAGCCATTTTCAACTATGATCCGACTCAATGCCTTCGCCCGCACGACGGACGAACACCGTGATGAATTCATCCGCCTGGCCCGGGAACTGGTTGCCGCTTCGCTCGGTGACGAAGGGTGTGTAGCCTACGACCTCTTCACCAGCGCCACACGGCCCGACGTGCTGATGATCTGCGAGACGTGGCGCGACGACGCGGCCCTCGCCGCACACAAGGCCGTATCGCACTTCACGCGCATCGTTCCGCGGCTGCGCGAATTGGCCGAAATGAAAACCGAACGTTTCGACTTCTAGTTTCCAGCGGCATCGGCCCAACCGACCCGCACACACAAGCGAGAGAGCTGCTCCCTGCGCGGGGAGCAGCTCTCTCGCTTTTCAGCTGATTTACAGCTTACATCGTTGCCACGGCCGCACCGACCGCAGCCAGAATGATGATCAGTACGATCAGTCCCAGGCACGAAATGACCAAGCCGGCAATCGACAATCCTTTCGGCTGGCGGAATACGCCGACAAACGAAAAGATCAGACCCAACAGCCAGAGAATCCATCCCAGCACGGGCACCCAACTGAATACCAGACCCAGCAGTGCAAGTACGAAACCGGCCGTACCCAGACTGTTCGATCGTCTCGGAGCCTCCTGATTGATAATAATGGTTTGACCACCGTTCTGGCCACCGTTCTCAGGATTGCATTTCGGTTGGTTAACTTCCTCCATAACACAAAGAAATTTGTTCTGTCCGCACCTCGGCAGCATTCTTAAATCGGGTGAAAGCAGGGTGCCGAAAGCCTCTTCCGACAACGCCTCGCAAGGCTTGGAAGACAAACTCATGCTTTCACGCAGGTGATATGAAGCGAATATAACGTTTTTTTCTGTAAAATTCACTATTTTCTCCTCAAAAAACACATCTGTCTCGTAGAGCCCGCTTCAAAAACTTCGCTCCACAAGGGCACGGCACCCAGTTTTTCACTATCTTTGACCCGATTTACACATTCGCCCGACATGTCGAACACCCCGTTAGCTGAACGTCTGCGCCCCCACACGCTCGATGACTACATCGGGCAGGAGCATCTTGTGGGTAAAAACGGCGTCTTCCGCAAGTTTTTCGAGACGGGCAACGTACCGTCGTTCATCCTCTGGGGCCCGCCCGGTGTGGGCAAAACGACCCTCGCACGCATCGTCGCCACGCAGCTGCAACGTCCCTTCTACACGCTGTCGGCCGTTACGTCGGGCGTGAAGGAGGTGCGCGAAGTGATCGAAAATGCAAAAAAACAACGGTTCTTCGACGCGCGGCCTCCGTTTCTCTTCATCGACGAGATCCACCGATTCAACAAATCGCAGCAGGACTCGCTGCTCGGTGCCGTCGAACAAGGTGTCTTCACACTCATCGGCGCCACCACCGAGAACCCCTCGTTCGAGGTAATCTCACCGCTGTTGAGCCGCTGTCAGGTCTACACGCTGCGGCCGATGAATGACGAGGAGCTGCAGCGGCTGCTCGACCGCGCACTGACAACCGACGTGGAGCTGAAAGGACGGCAGATCGAAGTGCAGGAGACCGGTGCACTGTTCCGCTTCTCCGGCGGCGACGCCCGCAAGCTGCTCAATATCCTCGACATCGTGGTGGGGGCGACCGACGGCCCGGTGTGCATCACGGACCAGTACGTCACCGACTGCCTGCAGCAGAACATCGCCCTCTACGACAAGAACGGCGAACAGCACTACGACGTCATCTCGGCCTTCATCAAGTCCGTCCGCGGCAGCGACCCCAATGCGGCGATCTACTACCTGGCGCGCATGCTGGCCGGCGGCGAGGAGCCGCGCTTCATCGCACGTCGTCTGGTGATCCTCGCCTCGGAGGACATCGGGCTGGCCAACCCCAACGCCCTGCTGCTGGCCAACGCCTGCTTCGACACGGTGCACAAGATCGGCATGCCCGAGGCACGCATCACGCTGGCCGAAACGACGATCTATCTGGCCACCTGCCCGAAGAGCAATTCGGCCTACATGGCTATCAACAAGGCCCTGGCCCTGGTCGAACACGACACGACAAACCGTCCCGTACCGCTCCACCTGCGCAACGCACCGACCAAACTGATGCAGCGCGAGGGCTACGGCAAAGGGTACAAGTACGCTCACGACTATGCGGGCAACTTCGCCGAGCTGGAGTTTATGCCCGACACCCTCATCGGCACCCGCTTCTACGAACCGAACGAGGGCAACCCCCAGGAGGCCCGCATCGCCGAACGCATCCGTACACTATGGAAAGGAAAATATTGACCTCCCGCACCACGGCACCCTCCGGCTGGCAACGCACGGCACTGCAGATCGGCGCCTGGATCAACCTGCTGCTCGCCGTGGGGCATCTGCTCTGCCTGCTTGCCCCCGGGCGCATCTTCCGTCTCTACGGCATCGAACACACGATGTCCCGTATCGCCGCCATCGCTCCGTCGCTCCCGTCGTGGATCATCGTCGGCGTTGCCGGCGGATTGCTCGTATGCGCGCTCTATGGATTCGCCGGAGCGGGCTTGCATCTGCCTCTTCCGCGGGTTCGCCCCTTGGTCCTCACCATCGGCGCACTCTTTCTGCTCCGCGCCCTCGGCGGTGCGGCACTCATGCTCATCCTGCACTCCAGCCCCGCCACCGAATGGAGTGCGGCTCTGATCGCCGGCATTCTCGGAACACTCTATCTTGCGGGAGGTCGAGGCATCACAAAAAAACAAAACGCATGAAACGCATCGGCATCCTCTCGGATACGCACGGCACGTTCGACGCACCGCTCGAGGAGTTCCTGCGCGACGTGGACGAAATCTGGCACGCCGGCGACATCGGCTCACTCGAGCTGGCCGACCGCATTGCCCGGTTCAAACCCCTGCGCGCCGTCTCGGGCAACATCGACGGCGGCGATGTACGTCGCGTCTGGCCCGAATTCACGGCCTTCCGCTGCGAGGAGGTCGAAGTGCTGATGACTCACATCGGCGGCTGGCCCCGGCATTACGATCCCCGGGCCGTTCGACGCATTCAGCAGGTACGCCCGCGACTCTTCATCGCGGGCCATTCGCACATCCTGCGCGTGATGTACGACCCCGTGTACGAGTTGCTCCACGTCAATCCGGGCGCAGCCGGGTGCTACGGATTCCACAAGGTCCGCACGGCCGTACGCCTCACGATCGACGGCTCCGAGATGCGCGACATGGAGGTCGGCGAATGGCCCCGGGCAGACCGCTGACTTGCGAAGGCAACCGAAATGAAAAAATTTTAAATTCTTCCACCCGGCCGAATCGGCTGGAAATCACCCATCGGTTCCGAATCCCCGGCCGGAGGCCCCTCAAAGGACATAATAGACAAGCCTGCAGCGCCGTTCTTCTTGCGACAAACAACATTTGTGAGAAACGATTAGAACGACGCTGAATCATGAACCGACTTTCCAAAACGCTCGAGGGCCTGCTGGCCCGCACGGCATTCAACACAACGAAGTCCGGGCAGACGCACTCGCTCCAAGACTTCCTCTTTCTGGAGCTCCTTCACGAAGAGGGATCGCTCGCCTATCAACTGCTGGCCTCCCGTCTGAAGGACTGGGAACTGTTCCAGATCCGCCTCCGCATCGAACACGAACTGCGCGTGGCTCCGACCGACACCACGCCGCAACTTCCCGCATACTTTTTCCGCACCTTTGCCGAAGAGTTGGCCGCCGCATACGACTCGGTACGCCACCTGTCGACGGCCCATGCCCTGATCCGCATCGCCTCGGACCGCACAACGGCAGCCGCCCGCGTACTGGAGATGTACCACCTGACCCCGGAACTGCTTGCCGCCGAACTGCAGAGACTGACCGCCCCTGCAGGTGGCGAGCGACAGCATTCCATGCATCTGGAGCAGGCCGATTCCGAAGTCTTCCCGCACTCCACCCCATTTCGCCCGTCAGACACCCCCGACGAGCCCTCCACCGCCGTACAGGACACCACGCTGCGGCAGTTGGCACCCTTCGGCACGGAACTCACGCGCCTGGCCCGTGAAGGGGCATTAGATCCCGTGATCGGACGCGAGGCCGAGATCGACCGCATGGTGCAGATCCTCTCGCGCCGCCGCAAGAACAATCCGATCCTTGTCGGTGAGGCGGGCGTAGGCAAAAGCGCCCTCGTCGAGGGGCTGGCTCAGCGCATTGTCACGGGCAACGTTCCCCGTACGCTCGCCGGACGGCGGATCTTCTCGCTCGACCTCGCCTCGCTGGTGGCCGGCACGAAATTTCGCGGCGAGTTCGAAGAGCGCATGCAGCAACTGCTCGAAGCGCTGCGTTCGTCACACGATACGATCCTCTTCATCGACGAGATCCATACCATCGTCGGCGCCGGCGCCACACAGGGCAGCCTCGATGCGGCCAATCTGCTCAAGCCCCTGCTGGCCCGCGGCGAGGTGCAGACGATCGGTGCCACCACTCTCGACGAATACCGTGAGCAGATCGAACGCGATCCGGCCCTCGAACGTCGTTTCCAACGGGTGCTCGTCGAGCCCACGTCTCCCGAGGCCACGCTCCACATCCTGAAGCAGCTGGCACCCCACTACGAACGCCACCACGGCGTACACTACACCGAATCCGCCTTGCAGGCATGTGTCACACTGGCCGACCGCTACCTCACGGAGCGCCACTTCCCGGACAAGGCGATCGACCTGCTCGACGAGGCCGGCGCACGACTCCATCTGTCGACCGCCCCAGTACCTCAACCCGCCGCCTGCAATGCGGCAGAACATTCGGACCGCACCGCGGAGGCCCCCGCCCTTCTTCTACCGGAGATCGACGAACGCCACATCGCCGAGGTGCTCACCTCGATGACAGGCATCCCGACCGAACGGCTCACAAGCGGCGAACGCGAACGGCTGCAAGGGCTGCAGGCTCATCTGCAACGCCACGTCATCGGACAACACGAAGCCGTGGAGCGCATCTCGCGCACGATCCGCCGGGCACGCGCCGGACTGAAGGACGAACGACGACCGATCGGGGTATTCCTTTTCGTCGGACCGACGGGTGTGGGCAAGACGCTGCTGGCCAAGGAGGTTTCGAAATGGCTCTTCGATGAACGACGCGGATTGATCCGCATCGACATGAGCGAATACAGCGAAAAACACAACGTCTCCCGTCTGATCGGCTCGCCACCGGGTTACGTGGGTTACGGCGAAGGCGGCCAACTGACCGAAGCCGTACGCCGTCAACCCTATGCGGTCGTGCTCTTCGACGAGATCGAGAAGGCCCATCCCGACCTCTTCAACACGCTGCTCCAGCTCCTCGACGAGGGGCATCTGACCGACGGTGCAGGGCGCCGCGTCGACTTCCGCAACACGATCCTCATCATGACATCGAACGTCGGCTCACGCGCAGCGGCTCTTCGCCCCGCACCCGTCGGCTACACCGCCGGCCTCCCCGACCCGGCTGCATCCGATGCCGCCACGAACGACCTCTATCGCCGGGAACTCGAACGGACCTTCGCCCCGGAGTTTCTCAATCGCGTGGACGACATCGTGGTCTTCCGCACGCTCGAACCGCACGACGTCGAACGGATCGTCGATCTCGAATTGCGCGACATCGTCTCCCGCACCGAACGACTCGGATACCGCATCCGCATCACCGACCGAGCCAAACAACGACTTGCGGAGCTGGGCTACGAATCCCGCTACGGCGCCCGTGCCCTGCGGCGCACGCTGCTCGACCGCGTGGAGGAGCCGCTCGCGGCGTTGATCGTCGACGGCCAGCTGCGTTCGGGAGATACGGTCGTAGTCGAATCCGACCGCTTGCAGGGTGTGCGGCTGCGGGTTGCCTGACACACGGCACGCACACACAACGCACATCCGCCCCACGAATACCTCCGGGCGTCCGCGACCCTGCAAGTGGTCGCGGACGCCCGTCGCTGTGACCGGAGGCTGCGGCCTCCCCGTCCGGCCAGGAAATATCCATCCACACGAAGCATCCGGAGTCACAATAATTTCGTACCTTTGTGCCCTTAAACCGTTTTTACGCAAAACCATTTTCCATGTACCGTTTCTCCGCTTACAAGGAACAATACAAATCCAACCTGCTGTTGGCGTTGCCGGTCGTCATCACCCAATTGGGACAGATCCTCGTGCAGTTTGCCGATAACCTCATGGTCGGACACTACGGCGGCGACGATCCCACGCCGCTGGCCGCCGTATCGTTCGGCGGTTCGGTCTTCTTCATCCTCTTCATCGCCGGCATCGGCGTCACGCTCGGACTCACCCCCCTCATCGGTGAGCTCTTCTCGCAGGGCGACCGCAAACGTTCGTCGGAATATCTGCACAATGCCGTGATCTTCTACACGCTGCTGGGCATCGTCGTGGCTGCATTGCAGTATCTGGCCATCCCGCTCATGCCCTACTTGAGGCAGCCGGCCGAGGTGGTCGAAATGGCCCTGCCCTATTATCGGATGTTGGTCTACAGCATGCCCTTCATCATGCTCTTCTTCGCCTTCAAGCAGTTTCTCGAAGGGGTCGGCAACACCCACGTCGAGATGGTGATCGTCCTGATCTGCAACCTGGTCAACATCGGATTCAACTACCTCTTCATCTTCGGCAACGCCGGCGCTCCGGAACTGGGCGCACAGGGCGCAGGACTCGCCACACTCATCTCACGCATGCTGATGCCCGTAATGGTCATCGGCTACTTCCTCCGCCGCCCACGCTACCGACTCTACCTGCGGGGCTTTTCGCTGCGCAACTACTCCTGGAGCACCGTCCGCACCCTGCTGCGCATGGGAGTACCCATCTCGCTCCAGATGTTTCTCGAAAGTTCGGCCTTCGTCGGCACGAGCATCATGATGGGCTGGTTCGACACCACCTCGATCAGCGCCAACCAGATCACCATGACTCTGGGCAATTGCGCCTTCATGATCGTGATGTCGATCGGTGCCGCCACCACGATCCGCGTCTCGCACTGCTACGGCGCCCGCGACACCGAACAACTGACCCGCGCCGCCAAGGCCTCATATCATCTGGTCCTGGCGTGGAACGCTCTGGCCGCACTGGTCTTCCTCACGGGCCGGCACTGGATACCGCACCTCTTCACGACCAATGCCGCCGTCATCGAAACGGCCGGCAGCCTGCTCGCTCTGGCCGCACTGTACCAACTCTCGGACGGCATACAGAACGTATCGGTCGGCATCCTGCGCGGCCTGCAGGACGTGAAAACCATCTCGCCGATCGCCTTCGTATCGTACTGGCTGCTCAACCTGCCAATCGGCTACCTGCTGGGCTTCACGCTCGGCATGGGTCCCGAAGGCCTCTACGTGGGATTCACCTTCGGTCTCTCGATGGCCGGACTGCTCTACATCCTGCGCATACGACACACCGTCCGCCGCATGAGAAGCGGAATGCTTGCGGCCGTTTGAAAAATTTTTCCTATCTTTACGCAAATTATCGCATCATAGATTCTTATGGACGCAAACGACTCCAAAAACACATACCACCGCTGCTGCAAACCCGAAATCGGTCGCGGATGCGCCTTCTGCGACTCCGAAACAGGTACGGAACCCGAAGCCATCCTCAGCGACGGATGCTTCAAACTGCACGAAACGCCGTGGCTCGAAGCCTTCCCGGACAACTTCCCGACCGACATCTTCGAGGTGCGGTTCAAGAATACACGCCGCTCGTTCTACCAGAACGTCAACAACCTGCCCCTCAAACGGGGCGACATCGTAGCCGTCGAGGCCTCGCCCGGCCACGACATCGGCATCATCTCGCTCACGGGCGACATGGTTGCCAAACAGATGCGCCGAACGGGTTTCAACCCCTTCAACGGCGAGTTCAAGAAGATCTACCGCAAGGCCAAGCCCTACGACATCGAACGCTGGCAGGAGGCCATCGCCCTCGAACACGAGACAATGATCGCCGCACGCCAGATCGCCGCCGACATGGGACTCAACATGAAGATCGGCGACGTGGAGTATCAGGGCGACAAGATCAAGGCCATCTTCTACTACATTGCCGACGAACGCGTCGACTTCCGCGAACTGATCAAGGTCTTCGCCGAGCGGTTCCACATCCGCATCGAGATGAAGCAGATCGGCGCCCGTCAGGAGGCCGGCCGCATCGGCGGTCTGGGCGCCTGCGGCCGTGAGTTGTGCTGTGCCTCGTGGATCTCGAGCTTCTCGAGCGTCACAACCGGCGCCGCACGCATGCAGGACCTCTCGCTCAACCCGCAGAAGCTCGCCGGACAGTGCTCCAAGCTGAAGTGCTGTCTGATGTATGAATACGACGTCTATGCCGAAGCCCGGCGCGAATTTCCGCGCCTGCGCGAACCGCTGCAGACACTCGACGGCGAATATTTTCTGGTCAAGAGCGACATCCTGGCCGGCACGATGACCTTCAGCACCAGCAAGGATGCAATGGCCAATATCGTGACGTTGCCGGTCGCCCGCGTAAAGGAGATCATCGCCCTGAATCGTGCCGGACAAAAGGTCGAGCGTCTGCTCGATGTCGAAACACAACCGGTTGCATCCGAGGAGCCCGGGTTCCGCGCCGAGGAGGACAGCATCACGCGTTTCGACCAGACCAAGAAGCGCAGCAAGAACCGCCGCAACCGCAACAAGAACGGCAACGGCCGGGCCGAAGCCTCAGAGCAGGGACAACCGCAGCAGCCGACGCCTGGCACGCCCGGCGAACCGTCGGAAGGCAGCGACCGCAAATCGCGCAAACCGAACGCCAATCGGGCCCAACAGGCACCTGCTGCCGCCGCATCGAACGATACGAATTCCGACACCGGCGAATCACGCACCCCGGGAGGCGAGGGACGTGCTGCCCGCAACAACGCGACTCGTCGCTCACGCAACAACAACGGACCCGCAGGGAAAGCCTCCAATAATGCACGTTCGTCGCGTGAATCGACCGAAACGGGCAGCGAACAGACTCATTCCATCGAAGCATCGACCGCGGGCTCCAGTGCCGCGACGTCCCCATCGCCACGCAACGACAACGGCGAAGGACGCGACCGACGCAGCAACCGCAACAACCGACGCCGCAACAACGACGAAACCGGCAACGACACTCCTCGTGAACCACGCGGTGAAGCCCGTCGTTCGGGCGACAAACGTGCAGCCCGTACAGGCAACGCAGCAGCAACGCAGGAGGGGGCTCCGTCATCCCGCGACAACCAGACGGATCGCGAAACACCTCACGAGACGTCGACTGCACGCGAAGCACGCAGCCAACAACCGCGCAGCAACCGTCCGCCACGCAATCCGGCCGAACAACGAGGAGAAAATCGCCCGCGTCGCGAAGGAGGTACCCAGGAAAACTCGCAACGTGAAAACGGGCGTACACCCCACTCCACCGAACCGAAGAGTTCCAACCGGAATGCCGCTTCCTCCCTCAACACGTCGGAGGCTGCCGCGCCACAGGCCAAACCAGGCGAATAACCCCGAGGATACGGCAACGAGGAGTAATGAAACCATCGGAAGTGAAACCCGAACGACGGAAACGCTGGCTCACCAGCGCGATCACGGCAGCATGCTGCACCGTGGCAGGAGGCGGGTGCCTCTCTCCGCAACAGGTCTACGTGGCGGATACACAGGCCAGGTCGTGGTGGCAGCCGACTGAAATCGTTGTACCCAACACCGACACGGTCACGCCGCGCGATTTCACGCTGATTGTCCGCTCCAACACGTCCCTCGCCTGCGACACCCTCACGCTGCGCGTGGCACTCGAAGCACCCGACTCACTCCGATACGAAGAGTTGCTCACCCTGCGTGTGCAGGCCGCACCGCATCAGGCCGCAGCCATCCGTACACTGACCGAATGGCCTTACCGCACACAGTCCATTCTGCGCGACACGGGACGCTATCGATTGATCCTTACACCGACGCATCCCCTGCAGGGGATTGAAGCCGTCGGGATAGAAATCTCCGCTTCGCGATAAGACGACACTTAACACCCACATCAAACCCACTGATTCGACACACACAACGACCCCATGGGCAAAGACAAACTCCGCAGATTCGCCGAGAATCTGACTTTCAGTTGCTTCATTCAACCCGAGTTCGACGAGATCTTCCACCGCGACCACCCACTCAAAGGGCATTGGCGCCGGGACTTCTTCCATAACGACCGTCCCATCGTGCTGGAACTCGGATGCGGCAAGGGCGAATACACCGTGGCGCTGGCCGAGCGCCACCCGGACCAAAACTTCATCGGCATCGACATCAAAGGTGCACGCATGTGGCGCGGCGCAAAGACCGCCACGGAACGCGGCATGAAGAACGTCGGATTCGTGCGCACGCGCATCGAATTCATCGAGTCGTTCTTCGCACCGAACGAGGTGGACGAGATCTGGATCACTTTTCCCGATCCGCAGCTGCGAACCCGGCGGGCCAAGAAACGACTCACGGCCCCGCAGTTTCTGGCGGCGTATGCCCGCATGCTGCGCCCCGGCGGCGTTATCCACCTCAAGACCGATTCGAAGCACCTGTACCACTACACGCAGGCCGTGATCGAACACTTCGGTCTGCCGTGCACGGTGGCCAACGAAGACATCTACGGTACGGGGCTGGCCGACGAGGTGCTCTCGGTAAAGACGGCCTATGAACAGAAATTCCTGGCCTGCGGTCTGCCGATCACCTATACCTGTTTCGGCTTGGGGGACCGCACGGAGTTCGCCCCCTTCGATTGGGACGGAGACGACACGGTCGAAAAGGACAACGAAGCGGAACGCACACAGCCCCGTCCATAAAAAAGTGCCGAAGGACGTAACCTCGCGAAAACTGTCGCATAACAAAAAGATGTTCCGTACCGGCCTATTCCCTTTCGTAGAAGGGAGGCCGGTACGGAACATCTTTTTAGCAGCAGGGAGAGCCCTGCCTACTCAAGCCCCAACAGTCCCATCAGGGCATGCGACAGCGCCGTATTGTCCATCACGCCGTGGATCCGCTCAGCCCCCGCACCGTAGAGATAGACCGGGACGAGTGTCCCCGAATGGCCCTCGGTGCTGAAGGCATAGCGCAGGCCGCTTTCGGAACGTTTGAAGTCGGCCTCGTTGCTCGGGATCGACAGACCGCCCGTCTCGTGATCGGCCGTCACGACGACCAGCGTGCCGGGATGCGTGTCGGCAAAATCCATCGCCACGGCCACCGTCCGATCGAAATCCTCCATCTCGGCCACTAAAGCCTCCGCATCGTTGGCATGTCCCGCCCAGTCGATCTGCGACCCCTCGACCATCAGCAGAAAGCCGGATTTGCGACGTTGCGCCTCATCCGCCAACCGGTCGAGCGCCAGGCGCGTCGCACGGGGCAGGTAGTCGCCCCGACCTTCGAGTGCCGAGGGCAGGTGCTCGTCGGCAAAAAGCCCCAAAAGTTTCGATTCGGGGCATCTTTCAGCCTCTTCAAGTGTTGTAACCAGACCGTATCCAGCCTGTTGCAGTTGCGCGCGCTGCGCAGCTGTCACATATTGCGCACCGCCGCCGAAAAGCAGATCAACTCCACTGCGCACGAGCCACGTCGTAATGGCTTCGGTGTCGTCGCGATCGGACACATGGGCATAGAAGGCTGCCGGTGTGGCATGTTGCAGGGCACAGGTCACCACCTCGCCCGTCGGGCGCCCCGCCCGTCGGGCACGCTCGATCATCGACTCGACCTGCTCTCCCTCGGGAGTCAGCCCCAGCGTGCCGTTGTCGGTCTTGCAGCCACAGGCCAAAGCCGTACCCGCCGCCGCCGAATCCGTCACCCGGTTATTGGCCGAGTGGGTCGCGATGAGCGCCACGTTCTGCGCCCGGTCAAAGGCCGTCGACCCCTCATCGGACTGCTCGATCCGCCACATCGAGACCTGTGCCAGCCCCATGCCGTCGCCGATCAGCAAAATCAGATTCCGCACTTCGTCCTCGGAAACAGCCTCCATGTGCGGTTGCACCCGCTCGGGAGTCTGCGCCTGCACGATCCCGCCACCCAACAGCATCAGCAGCAGGCATAACGCACTCAAAAGATTCTGTCGATTCATCGTTTTACAGCAAAAAATAAACTTATACCGACGCAAAGGTATCCTGCATAGGGAACTATTCGCTATCTTTACGACGAATTTAACGGGAATGTCACATCCGCCTGCGGGCCGTCGGCCCCCCCGACAGCCCCTCCCGCCAAACACCGCCAAACACCGCCATGGAAGTAAAGATCGCCGCCGACTGGAAGGAACTGCTCGCTCCCGAGTTCGAGAAACCCTACTTTGCCCAACTCACCGAGTTCGTGCGTCAGGAATATGCCACGCACCGCATCTATCCGCGTGGCAGCAACATCTTCCGTGCCTTCGACAAGTGCCCGGTCGACCGACTGAAGGTGGTCATCATCGGCCAGGATCCCTACCACGGCCCGGGACAGGCCAACGGACTCTGCTTCTCGGTGGGTGACGGAGTTCCCTTTCCGCCGTCGTTGCAGAACATCTTCAAGGAGGTGGCCGACGACACCGGAGCCCCCATTCCTCCGACCGGCAACCTCGACCGCTGGGCCGAGCAGGGGGTGCTGCTGCTGAATGCCGTGCTCACCGTACGCGAACATGAGGCCGCCTCGCATGCCGGACACGGTTGGGAAACCTTCACAGACGCCGTGGTACGTGCCATCGCCCAAAATAAACAGGGAATCGTCTACATGCTCTGGGGCAGTTATGCGCAGAAGAAGGGGGCCATTGCCGATCCGCAGAAGAACCTCATTCTGAAGGCCGTGCATCCCTCACCGCTTTCGGTCTACCGCGGCTTCTTCGGCTGCCACCACTTCTCGCGTGCCAACGAGTACCTGCAATCCATCGGCAAGGTACCCATCGTCTGGTAAGCCCGCCTCACGATTGCCATTCCGACATACACAAAAGAATTCCGCTGCCGGATCCAAAGTCCAGCAGCGGAATTTTTTCCGCACGTTGCGTTTTCCAAGCCAGGTGCTTCCTGCTCCGCCCCACGGCCGCAACACGCCATCCGGCTATGGTCAGCCCAGATAGGATTTGAGCAACTTCGAACGCGACGAGTGGCGCAGGCGACGGATCGCCTTCTCCTTGATCTGACGCACACGTTCACGCGTGAGGTCGAACTTCTCGCCAATCTCCTCGAGCGTCATCTCCGAACAGCCGATACCGAAGAAATACTTGATAATATCGCGTTCACGCTCGGTCAACGTCTCCAATGCACGGTCGACCTCCGTTGCGAGCGACTCGTTGATCAGCCCGCGGTCGGCGTTGGGAGAATCCGTGTTGACCAGCACGTCAAGCAGGCTGTTGTCCTCGCCCTCGGCAAACGGCGCATCCACCGAGACATGACGGCCCGCCACACGCAGTGTATCGGTCACCTTCTCCTTGGGCAGCTCCAACTCCGAAGCCAACTCCTCGGGCGACGGCGTACGCTCGTGCTCCTGCTCGAAACGGGCAAATGCCTTGTTGATCTTGTTGAGCGATCCCACCTGGTTGAGCGGCAGACGCACGATACGCGACTGCTCGGCCAGGGCCTGGAGAATCGACTGACGAATCCACCACACCGCATAGGAGATGAACTTAAAACCACGGGTTTCATCGAACTTCTCCGCCGCCTTGATGAGTCCGAGGTTGCCCTCGTTGATGAGGTCGGGCAGGCTCAATCCCTGATTCTGATACTGTTTGGCCACCGAAACGACGAAACGCAGATTGGCTTTCGTCAGTTTTTCGAGGGCCTCCTGGTCTCCCTTCTTGATTCGCTGAGCCAGTTCCACCTCCTCTTCGACCGTGATGAGCTCCTCCTTGCCAATCTCCTGCAGGTACTTGTCGAGCGAAGCACTCTCACGGTTGGTGATGGACTTCGTAATCTTTAATTGACGCATTTCTCTCTATCTCTCCTATAAATTAACAACAATCCCGTCTTCAATTGCCCGTGCCGACGTATGCGGTACAGCACACTTGGGCTGCCAACGGATCGTCGCCCGGCGACGGCAGAGACGCACCGCGAAGTGCCCTCTGCCGCACCATCCGGGAGGGTTATTCCACAAGCACGTAGCTGGCCGAACGGCCGTTGGGATAGATGCCGTCGATCGAACCGACCCGGTCGGTCAACCGCTGCATCTCCTCGACCGAACGCACGGGGCGGTCGTTGATGTGGGTAATGACAAACCCCTCGCGCACACGGGCCCGAGCCAGAATGCCACCCTCCTTCACACCGATGACCTGCACGCCGCCCTCGATCTCGAGCTGACGGCAGAGCTTCGTTCCGGCATCGGCGAAACGACCGCCGAGGGCCTCGATCACATCGACGTCCTCACGCGTAATCAGATCCGTTTTACCAGCCTTATTACGCAGGACGACGTCAATTTGTTTCACTTCGCCGCCTCTTTTTACCGATAATTTCACCCGATCGTTGGGTCGATGTTTGGCAATCTGCTCCTGCAGGGTCGACGGAGCCTCCAGCTTCACCCCGTCCACGGCCAGGATCACGTCGCCCTTGCGGACCCCCGCATCCGAAGCACCGCTTCCCTCCTGCACGCCGGCCACGTAGACACCCCCGATCTCGTCGATACCGAGCTCCTTACCCTCGGCGTCGAGGAAATTCTGATCGATAAACCGATAGCGCAGGCCGAGCATCGCACGCTGCACGACGCCATACTCCTTGAGGTCGGTCACCACCTTGCGGACGATCGACTCCGGAATGGCGAACGAATAACCGATGTAGCTGCCCGTCTGTGATTTGATCAACGTATTGATGCCGACCAGTTCCCCGTGGGTATTGACCAGTGCACCGCCCGAGTTGCCGGGGTTGACCGCAGCGTCGGTTTGGATGAACGATTCGATGCTGAATTCATTCGGGATGGCACCCAACTGGCGGGCCTTGGCGCTGACAATACCGGCCGTGATGGTCGACTGCAGGTCGAAGGGCGAGCCGATGGCCAGCACCCATTCACCCAGACGCAGCGCATCGGACGACCCGAAAGGCAGTGTCGGCAACCCCTCGGCATCGATCTTCACGAGGGCCACATCCGTTGCCGGATCCGTTCCGATCACACGGGCATCGAACCGACGTCCGTCATTGAGTTTCACACGCAGTTTGGTGGCCTGATCGACCACGTGGTTGTTCGTCACGATGTATCCGTCGGCCGTGATGATCACACCCGATCCGCCACCGCGACGTTCCTGCTTATACGAGGGGCCGTTGCCATATCCCTGCGGAATGCCGAAGAACTCGAGGAAGGGGTCGTAGCGCCGCATCTCGACCTCCTGCACTACCTCGATATTGACCACGGCTTTCACCGCATTCTCGGCAGCGTAGGTCAGATCCGGATATTTGTCGGCCTCGTACGACGTGAACTGGGTCCCGAGACCCGGCGTACGCACCACCTCGCGATCGACGTACTCGACCTGAGCTCCGTGCATCGACGCACGTGCTATGCCCCATGCCGTGAGGCCACCGGCTACGGCAGCCACGGCAATCGTTCCCATAAATAAAAATGCCTTTTTCATCTTGTTACAATTCATTGACTTCGTTACGGTTTTACACGTTATTCGCAGTCGATTTGCTCCATAGGCATGTGTTCGTTTACGTTGCGTTCACAGAGATTAACGCACGGAGCGGAACGATTAGTATGTATCCGGCCGTACGATTTTTCAGCACCGAACCCGCCATCGTCCGGCCCGAATCGCCGATCGACTGACAACGACCCGGTTGCGCCCCCAGGAGTGCACGGCATCGGACCCGGCCGAACAAAATTTCGACCGAAATATTTTGTTTTTCGCAGAAATGTCGTACCTTTGCCGATCCCGAACTGAGCTCCCGCCACGGAGCAACAACGGGACAATGTGGAAAGATTTGACTGATTGCAACCACAATAAAAAATCGCTAAAACAGCTCTTTTTTATTCCCAACAGCCAATCCTTTCCCACAATACGTTTAACCTTTTAACTAAATGTAAGATGGGAAAATTTCTTTTTACGTCGGAATCCGTATCGGAAGGACATCCCGACAAGGTCTCGGATCAGATCTCAGACGCCATTCTCGATGAATTCCTCCGCCACGACCCCAACGCCAAGGTGGCATGCGAAACCCTCTGCACGACGGGTCTTGTGGTCGTAGCCGGCGAGGTGCGATCGGATGCCTATGTCGACGTGCAGGGCGTAGCACGCCGCGTCATCAACCGCATCGGCTACACCCGGGGCGAGTACCGTTTTGACGGCAATTCGTGCGGCGTGCTGTCGGCCATCCACGAACAGTCGCCCGACATCAACCAGGGCGTCTGCCGCGAAGAGGAGGAGGAGCAGGGTGCCGGTGACCAGGGCATCATGTTCGGCTACGCCTGCAACGAGACGCGCGAATACATGCCCGCCACGCTCATCCTCTCGCACGTGATTCTGAAGGAGTTGGCCGTCATCCGCCGCGAAGGCAAGGTAATGACCTACCTGCGTCCCGATGCCAAGAGCCAGGTAACGATCGAGTACGACGAGGCAACACGCCGTCCGCTGCGCGTGCACACGATCGTCGTGTCGACGCAGCACGACGAATTCATCGAGGCCAACAACGGCCTTACGGAGAAGGAGGCCGAGCGTCAGATGCAGGAGCGCATCCGTGACGACGTGCGCACGATCCTCATTCCGCGCGTGAAGGCCCGTCTGGAGCGGGCCAACGACAAGTTGGCCTCGCTGATTGGCGATGACTACATCCTGCACGTCAACCCGACGGGCAAGTTCGTCATCGGCGGCCCCCACGGCGACACGGGCGTCACGGGTCGCAAGATCATCGTCGACACCTACGGCGGTCGCGGCGCTCACGGCGGCGGTGCTTTCTCGGGCAAGGACCCCTCGAAAGTGGACCGCTCGGCAGCCTACGCCGCCCGCCACATCGCCAAGAACATGGTGGCAGCCGGCATGGCCGACGAGGTACTCGTACAACTGAGCTACGCCATCGGGATTGCACAGCCGCTGTCGATCCACGTCAATACGTACGGCACGAACCACCTCTCGATCAGCGAGGGGGAGATTGCAGAACGTATTGGCCAGATCTTCGACCTGCGTCCGGCAGCCATCGTGCGCCGCTTCGGACTGAAGAACCCGATCTTCGAGGCGACGGCTTCGTACGGGCACTTCGGCAACCGTCCCTTTACACGCACCGAACACGTATGGGTTGACGGGAAGGAGGTCGAGCGCGAGATCGAGTACTTCGGCTGGGAGAAACTCGATGCTGTCGATCTGCTCAAGAAGGAATTCGGTCTGTAACCCACGAATTACACCCAAAACTGCATGCCCGCACCTTTTCGGAGGTGCGGGCATCTCTTTTTCAGCACCAGACCAGCATCTCAGCCCCGTCGCGTCCCGTTAACAAAAGACAACCGAGGCTGCAACCATCATCTGTAGTTGCAGCCTCGGTCCTCTCGAAACAGGAGTCTCACTCCAGGCGCGGGGTAGAAGAATCCCCAATACTCTCTCTCACTTTTTCCTCCCCGGCATCGGAATGACACATACGCGGCATCCGCCGCACGAAATCCTATTTACCAAGCAGTTTCTTCACCTCGTCACAGACAGTCTGGCCGTTATAACCGAACTTCTCATCCAGCACCTTGTAGGGAGCCGAATATCCGAAGTGGTCGAGACCGTGAATCATGCCGTTCTCGCCCACAAGCCCCAGCAACGTCACGGGCAGACCCGAGGTCATACCGTAACGGATGCTCCCCTGCGGGAGGACACTCTCCTGATAGGACTTGGGCTGATCGCGGAAGAGGCCCTCGCTCGGCACACTCACGATGCGGACGTTGATGCCCTCCTTGGCAAGCAATTCGGCCCCTTCGACCAGCGTGGCCACCTCCGAACCCGAAGCCAGCATCACCACGGCCGGCTTGGCCGAATCAACCACCACGTAAGCGCCCTTTTCGGCCTGAAGCGCCTCTTCACGGCGACTGCGGCTCAGCGTCGGCAGGTTACGGATGTTCTGGCGCGAAAGGATCAGTGCCACGGGACGGCTCTCCTCGAGTGCCATCTTCCAGGCCACGACCGTCTCCTCGGCATCGGCCGGACGCAACACGAGCATCGAACGCTCGCCCTTGTGGTTGTGAAGGTGCTCCATCAGACGGATCTGCGCCTCGTGCTCGACGGGCTGATGCGTCGGGCCGTCCTCACCCACGCGGAACGAATCATGCGACCAGATGTAGATCACGTGCAGGTGCATGAGTGCCGACAGGCGCACGGCCGGCTTCATGTAGTCCGAGAATACGAAGAACGTACCGCACGCCGGAATGACACCGCCGTGGAGTGCCATACCGTTCATCACGCAGGCCATCGTCAACTCCGACACGCCGGCCTGGAAGAATCGGCCCGTGAAGTCGCCCTTGGTGAAGGCTTTGGTCTTCTTCAGGAAGCCGTCGGTCTTGTCCGAATTGGCCAGGTCGGCCGATGCAACGATCATGTTCTCGACCTTCTCGGCAAAGATTCCCAGCATCGTAGCCGAAGCGGCACGCGTCGCCACGTCGGCCTTCATCTCGATGCTCTTGTAATCGATCTCGGGCAGGCGGCCCGACAGGAACATGTCGAGTTTACGGGCCAGGTCGCGGTTCTCCGCACGCCACTGCTTCTCGACCTCCTCGCGCTCCTTTTTCCACGCGACGAGGGCGGCACGCCGAGCATCAAAGAGTTCGCGCGCCTCGTCGAAGAAGGCAAACGGATGCTCGGCATCACCGCCCAGGTTGCGCACCGTAGCGGCGAAATCGGCACCGGCAGCGCTCAACGGCTGACCGTGCGTCGAGACCTTGTCCTCGAAGCTCGTACCGTCGGCCGCAACCGCACCACGCCCCATCGTCGTGCGTCCGATAATCAGCGTCGGACGTTCCGTCTCGGCATTCGCTGCACGCAGCGCCTCGCGCATTGCGTCGAAATCGTGGCCGTCGACCGTAAGCACGTTCCAGCCCCAGGCCTCGTACTTCATCGCCACGTTCTCCGTGTCGACCTCGTCAACTTTGGTCGAGAGCTGCACGTTGTTGGCGTCGTAGAACATGATGAAATTCGACAGGCCCAGGTGGCCGGCGATGCGGCCTACGCCCTGCGAGATCTCCTCCTCGACGCCACCGTCCGAAATATAGGCATACGTCTTGTGTGCGGTCCACTCACCGAACCGGGCGGCCAGGAAGCGCTCCGCAATGGCGGCGCCCAGAGCCATGGCATGTCCCTGCCCGAGCGGGCCCGACGTATTCTCCACACCGCGCATCACATCCACCTCGGGATGGCCCGGCGTCACACTTCCCCACTGTCGCAACGACTGCAGATCCTCGGCCGAATAGTGGCCCGCAAGAGCCAGCGTTGCATAGAGCATCGGCGACATGTGACCCGGATCGAGGAACAGACGGTCGCGGAAGGGGTAGTCCATCCGCTCGGGGTCATAACGCAGGAATTCGGTATAGAGCAGCGCCATGAAGTCGGCACCGCCCATCGCACCGCCCGGATGGCCCGATTTGGCCTTCTCGACCATGGCCGCCGCAAGGATACGGATGTTGTCGGCCGTACGCGAAAGTTTGGAATTTTCAGACATATGATTTTTTAGGTTTGGTTTCCGCATACGAAGATAATCATTTCCGCGCTTATCCTACCTGTTTCAGCCCCGAAAAATTTGCTTTTTCGACTTTTTCGCGGGCATACGGAAGCGTTACGGTGAACGTCCGGGCGTCGGTCGAGGGCAGTTCATACATCGTGTCCATCATCACCGCCTCGCAGATCGACCGCAGGCCGCGGGCGCCGAGTTTGAACTCGATCGCCTTGTCGACGATGTAGTCCAGCACGTCGTCGTCGAATTCGAGCGTTACACCGTCCATCTCAAAGAGGCGTTTGTACTGACGGATGATGGCATTCTTCGGCTCGGTAAGGATCGCTCGCAACGCCTCGCGCGTGAGCGGCTCCATCGAGGTCAACACCGGCAGACGCCCCACCAGCTCGGGGATCAGGCCGAACGCCTTGAGGTCCTGCGGCGTGATGTAGCGCATCAGGTTGTTGCGGTCGATCTGTTCGGTCGAGCCGATGCGACCGTAACCCACGGCGCGCGTATTGAGGCGTCGCGCAATCTGGCGCTCAATGCCGTCGAACGCTCCACCGCAAATGAAGAGGATGTTGCGCGTATTGACCTGAATGAATTTCTGGTCCGGGTGCTTGCGCCCGCCCTGCGGCGGCACGTTGACCGTCGTACCCTCAAGGATCTTGAGCAGCGCCTGCTGCACGCCTTCGCCCGAGACGTCGCGCGTGATCGAGGGGTTGTCGCCCTTGCGGGCGATCTTGTCGATCTCGTCGATGAAGACAATGCCCCGTTCGGCCTGCTCGACGTTGTAGTCGGCCACCTGCAGCAGACGCGAGAGGATGCTCTCCACGTCCTCGCCCACGTAGCCCGCCTCGGTCAATACCGTGGCATCGACAATCGTGAACGGGACCTTCAGCAGCCGGGCAATCGTACGCGCCATGAGCGTCTTGCCCGTACCCGTGGGGCCGACCAGCACGATGTTCGACTTGTCGATCTCGACGTCATCCTCCTTCGGAGCATACATCAGGCGCTTGTAATGGTTGTAGACGGCCACCGACATGTAGCGTTTGGCCGCGTCCTGACCAATCACGTACTGATCGAGGAACTCCTTGATCTGGGCCGGTTTGAGCAGGTCCTCGCGCTTGAGCGGCGCGGCCTTTGCACGACGCGGCGACACCAGGTCGTTATCGACCATGATCTTGTGGCCATTCTCGATGCACTCGTCGCAGATATTGGCTCCATCGGCACCGGTGAACATCACCTCAACCTCCGTACGACGCTTGCCGCAGAAGGAGCAACGATCCTCCCCCCCGCCTCCGCGTGAACGGTTGCCGTTATTCGTCGTTGTGTTGTTGTTATTCGTATTGTTTCGGGTATTGTTTGCCATGGCAGGTCTCTTCTCTATGTCTATCGATTCGTTCGTTTGGTCAGCACTTCGTCGATCAGTCCGTAGTCGCGGGCCTCGGCAGCCGTCAACCAGTAGTCGCGGTCGGCATCTTTCTCGATCTTCTTCACGGCGACGCCCGAGTGGTGCGACAGGATCTCGTAGAGCTCGCGACGCGTCTTGACAATCTCGCGGGCCGTGATCTCGATGTCCGAAGCCTGTCCCTGCGCCCCACCCAGCGGCTGGTGGATCATCACCCGCGAATGAGGCAATGCCGAACGTTTGCCGGCAGCGCCGGCCGTCAGCAACACCGCCCCCATCGAGGCGGCCAGCCCCGTGCAGATCGTCGCCACGTCGGGACCGACGAGCTGCATCGTGTCGTAGATTCCCAGACCGGCCGACACCGAGCCGCCCGGCGAGTTGATGTAGATCTGAATGTCCTTCTCGGGGTCAACCGACTCCAGGAAGAGCAGCTGGGCCTGGATGATGTTGGCTGCATCGTCATAGATCGGCGCACCGAGGAAGATGATGCGGTCCATCATCAGGCGCGAGAAGACATCCATTGTCGCCACATTCAACTGGCGCTCTTCGATAATCGTCGGCGAGACATAGGCGCCCGACACCGAGCGATAGTCATGCAGGCGCAGCGAGCTGATACCGCGATGCAGGCGGGCATATTTTTCAAATTCGGATTCTGCCATAAATAATCGTGTTTTAAATACTACAAAAACAGAAACTCTGTGGAGCGATTGCAAAAATCAAACCCACAGAGTTCCGCGTGTCGTTATTTGGGACGAATCCGCCTACAGCTCACGGGCCAGTTTGGCAAAATCGTCGGCCGAGATGGCCTTCTCCGTCACCTTGATCTTCGACTTCACGTCGTCGACCACCTTCACCTCGTAGAGTTTCTCGTAGATCTTCTGGGCCTGGTCCTTGTTCTCAAGCAGCTGCTTGGCGTAGCCGGCCAGCATCTCGTCGGGAGCCGACGGCATGCCGTACTGTGCGAACTGGGCCTGAGCCAGCGCCTTGGCCTCGGCCTCGGCCTCCTCCTTGGTCACGGTGAGCTTGTCCTCCGAGATGAAGTGCTTCTGGAGGTAGTTCCACGTGAACATCTTGAGGAACTGGGCGAAATCCTTCTCGATCTCCTCCATCGAGAACTTGCCCTCGTTGATCGTGTAGAGCCAGTGCTTGAGGAACTCCTCAGGCATCGGCAGGTTAGCCTTCTCGATGAGGTAATCGCGCAACTGCAGCGTGAAGAGGTAGTCGCTCTCACGACGCAGCTCCTTCTCGATCTCGCCATCGACATATGCGTCGAGCTCGGCCTCCGACTTCACGTTGCCGGCCGGGAAGGCCATCTTGAAGAAATCCTCGGTCAGTTCGGGTTCGGCAAACTTGCGGATCTTCGTGATCTCAAGCGTAAATTCGGGGTTGATTCCCTCGAGTTCATGCTCCTTGACCTGCAGCACGGCAGCACGCTGCGACGGCGTCTTGTAGAGGTCGTTGACATTGACCGTAGTCTTGTATCCCACCTTCTTGCCGATGAAGGGCTTGCGCTCCTCCTCCGACATGGAGATCAGGCCCACGTAGGCATCCTCGATGCGCATGTCGCCGTTGTCGAGCGTCACGTTGAGTGCCTCGTCCGAGGTCACCTCCTCGACGTCGACCAAACGGCCGAAGCGGCGCAGAAAGTTCGAACGGTAGTCATCGTGCATCTTCTTCTCGACCTTGATCTTGTTATAGGTGAGCTTATCCTTGTCCGACAGCGCGAGCTCGATCTTCGGAGCCTCGCCGATCTCGAATACGAACTCGAATTCGGTGCCGTTCTCGAAATCGAACGCGCCCTGCTCCTCCGAGGGGATCACGTCGCCCAGGTAGTCGATCTTCTCCTTCTGGAGGTACTCGAATACGGCATTCGAAGCCGTGCGGTAGGACTGCTCGGCCAGCACGCCCTTGCCGAACATCTTCTTCACGATACCCATCGGCACCATGCCGGGACGGAAGCCCGGGATATTGGCCTTACGCTTGTAGTCGCGGAGGGCCTTGTCGACGGCTTCGCCGTAATCCTGCTCGCCGACCGTCACACGGATGAGCGAGGTGTTGTGTTCGCGTTGTTCTCTTACGATATTCATATTGAATCAGTTGTATATATTTTTCTTCTCCTTGCGGAATCAGCGTGCAAAGATACGAAATAAAGCGACATCGGCAATGCGTTTCGGCCAAATTTTTCGCATCCTGCACGTCTCGGGGGTCTCCGGCATGCCGCCCCGTTTCGGCGGCAGACGGCATGTCCCGGCACGCGCCCTACTCTTCGAGCCAGCCGCGCAATGTGGCGATTGCCTCTTCACGCAGCGAATCGGGCAGCGTCGAGATACGGGTCAGGTGGCTTCCGCCCGGCTCGACGAAGAGGTGCATGTTGCGTTTTTCGGGCGTCACGGTCCACCCCGCGCCGGGAGCCGTCCAGGGGTCATCGCCGCCATAGACCATAATCATCCGCGGATCGTTCCGCTTCAGATAGCGGGCCACCTTTCGGTAGAGCCGTTTCGAGAATTTCGCGTGACGGAGCTCGTCGGGCAGGAAGATGCGGCGCAGGTAGTCCTTCGTCGTACGAATCGTCGCATACTCACGGAAGGGGCGCAGGTCGTAGGGGTAATAGCCCAGCTCCTGAGCCGCCTGCACGAAGAACGAGGTCAGTCCACCCTGCTTGACGAAATATTCGGGCCCGGCACACGTAACCAGGGCCTTGAAGAGTTCCCCGTCCGAGGCCGTGAGCGCCGGGATCTTCTCCACATCGAGGCCCCACTGCCAGAACGAGATGGCATATTCCAACACGCAATAGTCGTAGATCTCCTCCAGCGGCAGACGGAACTCGCAGCCCTTCTTCTGGCACAGCGCGCGGAAGGCCGGCATCAGCCGAGCCTTGCGGCGGAAGAGCTCCGTCTGGAAAGCCTCGACCGCAGCACGCTCCTCCGGCGTGCCGACCTGCGCCATGAAGGGGCCGAAGCGTTTGTCCTCGCGGGCCTTGCAGAGCGGCCCGACGTAGGGCACATAGGCATCCATGTCGTCGGGGAAATAGGCCGCATAGAGCATCGTCGTCGTACCGCCCTTACTGATACCCGAGGCAATCCACTTGCCGGGATAGATCGTGCGGAAGGTTTCGGCAATGCGGTGCAGATCGTAGGCCGAATTTTCGGCCGTCAGGTAGCGCCAGTCACACGGCTCGGGCATCGACCGATCGAAGTAGCGGTGTTCGACGAAGATGATGTTCGCATCGAAAAATACGGACAACTCGTCGCGGTACTTTTCGCGCAGCGCCAGGTTGGCATCGTAGCCCTGTGTGATGAGCACCGTCGGACGATCCCACCCCACGTGCATCACCACCACACGCTGTTCGAAGGTTCCGGCCTCGGGGTCGTTCCAGTCGAGCGGCTGGGTCAGCATCACTTCGTATTTGGCGGCGAAATCGCCGGCCGGCAGCTCTTTCGTTTCACACACGCCCTCGAGTGCGGCAATACGTCGTTCGACCTCCCCGTCGGCAAGACCGGCAGCCGATGCGGCCGTCGCAACGATCAGGAAGGAGAAGAACAAAAAGAGTCGTTTCAACATATCGGAATTGGTTTGGATTTCGCTTTAAGTCTCGCAAATATAGGAAAAATTCATCGCCCCGCAATACAATTCCCACCGCCCCGTTACGATTTGTGACAGAAAAACCATACCTTTGTACGTTAAGCATTCGAGAAAGATGAAAAACACCGCCCTCTATCTGCTGTTGCCGGCCCTGCTGATCGCCTCGTGCGGGCCGAATGCCGCCCGCAACCGCCTCAACACCGCCTCAAACAACACAACAACGGCTCAGACCTCGCAGCAGGAGCCGGCACATTACACCTACATCGTCCGCAACACCTATCCCCACTCCGTCGAGAGCTACACCCAGGGGTTGCAGTACATCGACGGAACCCTTTGGGAGGGTACGGGGCAATACGGCAAGTCCCTTTTGCAAACCATCGACCTCGCCACAGGACGTTGCGACGTAAAGCTGCAGCTTCCGGCCACCGAATTCGGCGAGGGGATCACGGTCCTGGGGGACCGGATCTACCAACTCACGTGGACCAACAACGTCGTGCACATCTACGACCGGCACACCCTCGACAAGATCCGCGAATACACCTACACGGGTGAAGGTTGGGGACTCACCTCGGACGGCACGCTGCTCTACATGAGCGACGGCACCGAAACCCTCCGCGTGATCGACCCCGCCACCTTCCGTCAGGAAAAGAGCATACCGGTCACCTACGAGGGCCAGCCCGTGCGGCTGCTCAACGAACTGGAGTGGATCGAGGGCCGGATCTGGGCCAACGTCTACACGACGGACCAGATCGTCATCATCAACCCCGAGAGCGGCCGGGTCGAAGGCGTCGTCGACCTCACGGGACTTCTGCCCCAGGAGGAACGGACCCCGCAAACCGACGTGCTGAACGGCATCGCCTACGACGAGGCGACGGGACGTATCTTCGTCACGGGCAAACACTGGCCCAAACTCTACGAAATCGAAATCGTCAAACAATAAATGAACGAAAACCTTCTTCTCAAGGCGCTCAACGAACGCATCCTGCTGCTCGACGGCGGTCTGGGTACGCTGATCCAGCAATACGGACTCGGTGAGGCGGACTACCGCGGCACGGAATTCGCCGACCGGCCGCACGAACTGCGCGGCTGCAACGACCTGCTGGTGCTCACGCGGCCCGACGTCATCCGCGAGATACACACCAAATACCTCCAGGCCGGATCGGACCTCATCACGACCGACAGTTTCAATGCCAACGCCCTCTCGCTGGCCGACTACGGACTCGCCGACCGCGTCTACGACATCAACCGCGCGGCCGCGGCACTGGCCCGCAGCGTGGCCGACGAATTCACGGCCCGCAACCCGCAGAAGCCGCGCTTCGTCGCCGGATCGATGGGTCCGACAAGCCACACGCTCTCGCTCTCAGCCGACGTCGAGTCGCCGGCAACCCGCAGCGTTACCTTCGAGACGATGGCAGCCGCCTACCGCGAGCAGGCACGCGGACTGATCGACGGCGGGGCCGACGTGCTGATGCTTGAGACCTGCTTCGACGCGCTCAATGCCAAGGCAGCCATCTACGCACTCGAGGGGCTCTTTGCCGAACGCGGACGCCGCACGCCGCTGATCGTCTCCGGCACACTCACCTCGTCGGGCCGCACGCTGGCCGGGCAGACCGTCGAGGCCTTCTATACGTCGATTGCCCATGCCGCACCGCTGGCCGTAAGTCTCAACTGCTCGTTCGGTGCCCGGGCCCTGCTGCCCTATCTCGAACAACTGGCCGCCGTGGCCGAGACCCGCATGGCGGTCTATCCCAACGCCGGACTGCCAAACGTACTGGGCGGATACGACGAGACTCCCGAGATGTTTGCCCGCGAGGTGGAGGAGTACCTGCGCCGCGGCCTGGTCAACCTGGTGGGTGGATGTTGCGGTACGACACCCGCACATATTTTCGAACTGTCGAAGATCGTCGGCCGCTACACCCCGCGCCCGCTGCCGACCCCCTCGCACACAACCGTGCTGAGCGGTCTGGAGCCGCTGCGCGTCGTTCCCGAGGCCAACTTCATCAACATAGGCGAGCGGGCCAACGTGGCCGGCTCGGCGAAATTTGCCCGGCTGATCCGCGAGGGAGCCTACGAGGAGGCCGTGGCCGTGGCCCGTGCACAGGTCGAGGCCGGAGCACAGGTCATCGACGTCTGCATGGACGACGGACTGATCGACGGGCCGCAGGCGATGCGCACGTTCCTCAATCTGGCAGCGGCCGACCCCGAAGTGGCGCGCGTGCCGGTGATGATCGACTCGTCGAAGTGGGAGGTGCTCGAAACGGGGCTGCGCTGTATCCAGGGACGCGGCCTGGTCAACTCCCTCTCGCTGAAGGAGGGCGAGGCCGAATTCCTGCACCGCGCCGAGGAGGTACGCCGTTACGGCGCCGCGGCCGTGGTGATGCTCTTCGACGAGGAGGGGCAGGCCGACACCTACGCCCGCAAGATTGCCGTGGCCGAACGCGCCTACGGACTGCTCACCGCACACGGATTTCCGGCCGAAGGGATCGTCTTCGATCCCAACGTACTGGCCGTTGCCACGGGTATCGAAGCACACGACGGTTATGCGCGCGACTTCATCGAGGCGGTGCGCTGGATCAAGCAGCACCTGCCCGGCGCGAAGGTCTCGGGCGGCGTCTCGAACCTCTCGTTCGCCTTCCGCGGCAACAACACCGTGCGCGAGGCGATGCACTCGGTCTTCCTCTACCACGCCATCCAGGCCGGTATGGATATGGGCATCGTCAACCCGCAACTGCTCAAGGTATACAGCGAAATCGAACCCGAACTGCTGCAGCGCGTCGAGGATGTGATCCTCTGCCGCCGGGCCGATGCCGCCGAGCGGCTCATCGACTATGCGCAGCAGGTGAAGGCCGACGGCCCGGCTGCGACACAAACTACCGAGGAGTGGCGCTCGGGCACGCTCGAGGAACGGATCCGCTACGCCCTGCTCAAGGGCATTGCGGACCATGCGGCCGACGATGCGCTGGAAGCCTACCGCGAGCTCGGATCACCAATGGAGGTGATCGACCGGATGCTGATGCCGGCCATGGAGCAGGTGGGCGAACTCTTCGGTGCGGGAAAGATGTTCCTGCCGCAGGTGGTGAAGAGTGCCCGTGTGATGAAACGCGCCGTGGCGGCCCTTACGCCCTACATCGAGCAAGGTGCCGAAGACGGCAGCCGCAAGGCCGGCCGCGTGCTGATCGCCACGGTCAAGGGCGACGTGCACGACATCGGCAAGAATATCGTCTCGGTGGTGATGGCCTGCAACGGCTACGAGATCCGCGACCTCGGTGTGATGGTCGAGGCGCAGCGCATCGCCGATGAGGCGCAGGCGTGGGGTGCCGACGCCATCTGCCTGAGCGGATTGATCACCCCGTCGCTCGACGAGATGATCCACGTCTGCGAGGAGCTGCAACGCCGCGGCATGCGCACACCGGTGGTCATCGGCGGCGCCACGACCTCCGATCTGCATACCGCCGTGCGCATTGCACCGGTTTATGAGGGCCCCGTAATCCACTCGACCGATGCCAGCCGCAACAACGCCATCCTGGCCCAGTTGCTGGGACCCGAACGCGAAAAATATGTGGCACACGTGCGCAAAGAGCAGGAACGCCTGCGCACGGAATTCGAACGCAAACAACGAAGCGGCACGCTCGTGCCGATCGTCGAGGTGCGCCGCGAACGCCGAACCAAGGCACGCAATACGGTCGTGGTACCCGCGCACACGGGACGACTGGTATTCCCCGACTTCGACATCGCAGACGTCGAGGCACTGATCGACTGGAACTTCTTCTTCCCGGCCTGGGGGCTCAAGGGGCACTACCCCGAGCTGCTGGACCATCCGGAGAAGGGACCCGAGGCCCGCAAGGTGCTCGACGACGCACAGGCTCTGTTGCGGCGCATGGCCGATGAACGGCTGCTGACGCTGCAGGCCGTCGTGGGCATCTTCCCGGCCCGCAGCCAGGGCGACGACATCTGGGTGACGGACGGACGCGGACGTGAGATCCGCATGCCGATGCTCCGCAACCAGACGCAGGGTGAGGAGTACCTCTCGGCGGCCGACTTCGTGGCCCCGACGGGTGACTACGTCGGCGCCTTTGCCGCCACGGCCGGCATCGGTCTGAAGGAGTTGTGCGAACGCTTCCGCAACGACGGCGACGACTACAACGCCATCCTCGCCAAGCTGCTCGCCGACCGCCTCACCGAGGCCTTCGCCGAACGGCTCCACTCGTTCGTCCGACGCCAGATGTGGGGCTACGAATCGGGGGCCGAACTGACAACGGAGCAGATCCTGCGGGGCGAATACCGCGGCCTGCGTATGGCCTTCGGCTATCCGGCCACGCCGGACCACTCGCTCAAACGCGAGGTCTTCGACCTGCTGGGCGTCGAACGTACGACGCGCATGCGGCTGACCGAAAACTGGATGATCGATCCGGGCGAGGCACTGTGCGGCCTGCTCTTTGCCGATGCACGTTATTTCTCGGTAGGAGCCATCGACACCAAACAACTGCTCGATTATGCCAAGCGTCGCGACATGACGCCCGACGAGATACGGAAACTGATTCCGAAGAATACCTTATGAATGTCGTAACACTCATCCGCGAGGCTCAGGCTACGGGCCACACCCGTTTCGCCTTCGAACTGCTCCCACCCCTCAAGGGCGAAGGGGCCCGCGGCGTATACGACGCAATCGACCCGCTGGCGGAATTCGACCCGGCCTACATCAACGTGACCTTCCACCGCGAGGGCATCAAACGCACCGTGGGTCCCGACGGCCGCATCGAGGAGCATGTTGCCCGCCGACGTCCCGGCACCGTGGGCATCTCGGCCGCCATACGCCGCAAATACGGCGTGGAGACCGTGCCGCACCTGATCTGCGGCGGACTCTCGAAATACGATATCGAGGATGCACTGATCGACATGGATTTCCTCGGTCTGCACAACGTACTGGCGCTGCGCGGCGACAAGTCGAAGAGCGAACCCCGCTTCACACCTCATCCGCAGGGCCATGCCCATGCGGCCGACCTCGTACGACAGATCGCAGCCATGAACCGCGGCGAGTTTGTCGACGGCGAGGCCGAGGTGTGCCACCACTCGAAATTCTCGATCGGCGTGGCGGGTTATCCCGAGACCCACCTCGATGCGGCAAATCCGGAGGCGGATCTGCAACACCTGCGCGAAAAGGTCGAGGCCGGAGCCGACTACATCGTTACGCAGATGTTCTATGACAACGGCCGTTACTTCGAATTTGTGGAGCGATGCCGACGCATCGGCATCGAGGTGCCGATCATCCCGGGCATCAAGCCCCTGGCCCAACCGCGTCACCTGACCGTCCTGCCTGCACTCTTCGGCATCACGATGCCCGAAGCATTACGCCATGAGGTGGAGGCCCGACCGGACCGGGCTCGCGACATCGGCATCGAGTGGGCCACGATGCAGGCCCGCGAGCTGAAGGCTGCGGGCGTCCCGGTGATCCACTTCTACACGATGGGACGCACGGACAACATCCGCCGCATCGCTCAAAACGTCTTCTGACAAGTCTCTAATAAATAAAGATCGCTGCACCATGACTCACACACCTTCACCCGCGCCATCTGACTCGACGGACCAACCGCTGCAGGAGCTGCATCGACACGCCAAGGCGCCGTGCACCCCGGTAGAGTTCCGCCGGCACCTGCACCGCTATCCCGAACGCTCGTTCGCCGAGGAGCAGACCGCCGCATTCATCGAGGAGCAGTTGCAGGCCGTCGGACTGCAAACGCGCCGTGTGGCCCGCACGGGTGTGCTGGTCTCCATCGCAGGCGAAAGGCCGCATCGCGAACGGGCCGTGGTGCTGCGGGCCGACATCGACGCCCTGCCCATCGAGGAGCAGATCGACGTGCCGTGGCGGTCGCAGCACGAAGGAGTAATGCATGCCTGCGGTCACGACCTGCATGCCGCCGTATTGTACGGCGTACTCTTGCGGTTGACCGCCTCGCGTCGCTTCGACGGCACGGTCATCGGGCTCTTCCAGCCCGGCGAGGAGTGCAACCCGGGTGGGGCTTCGCTTGTATTGGCCGAAGATCCTTTTGCGGGATACGACGTGCGGGCCGTCATCGGCGAGCACGTCGAACCGACGCTCCCGGTGGGAACCTTCGGCTTCCGGGCCGGAAAGTACATGGCCGCCAACGATGAACTGCGCTTCACGCTCCACGGCCGCGGAGGCCACGGAGCCCTGCGCGGCGAACTGCGCGATCCGGTCGCAGCGGCAGCCGAATTGATCACCGCCCTGCTGGCCCTCAACACGGAGGAGTGCATCCTCTCGATCGGCCGCATCGAGGCCGCCGGTGCCACGAACATCGTTCCGAACGAGGTCTATCTCGAAGGGACCCTACGGGTTTTCGGCGAAGAGGAGCGTCACGCAGCCGAAGAGAGGATCCGCACATTGGTCCGCGAAAACGACCTGCGCCACGCCACAACGACCGAAGCCGACATCAACCGCGGCTATCCGTGCGTCGTGAACGACCCGGCACTCACACAACGGGCCATCGATCTGGCCCGCAGGGTGGGATACGGCGTCGAGATGCTGCCGCTGCGCACGACGGCCGAAGATTTCGGATTCTACGGCACGCGCTATCCGGCGCTCTTCTACCGTCTGGGTGTGGGTCCCCGCGCCGGACGTACACATACCGCACAATTCTGCCCCGACGAAGGGGCCATCGACGTGGGCATCGGGTTCATGCAGGACCTGGCCCTAAATCTATTGAAAGCATGACACACACGAATTCCACACCGAAAAACAGACGTTCGACCCACACGCAGGCGGAACGGACGATCGATCGCAAGACACTTATCATAAAGTTGTTCCGCGAACATCCGAACAACAAGTTCTCGCTCAAGCTCCTCGCCTCGGCCTCGGGCGGTGCATCGAAGGAGGGACGGCACGAAACAGGCGATATCGTCGAGGCACTGCTCGCCGAGGGGATGATCGAAACCACGGGACGCAACAAATTCCGCCTCGCATCGCGGCACCTGCCACACTACACGGGTACGGCCGACATGACGTCGAACGGCTCGCTCTTTGTCCATACCGACGAACTCGAACACGACATATATATCGGTCCGCACGACACGCTTCATGCCCTCAACGGCGACCGGGTCGAGGTGGTTGTGACCCGCTCGGGTCGCAGCGGGGCCCCCGAAGGAGAGGTCGTCCGCATCGTCGAGCGCAACCGCAAGCCCTACGTCGGTATCGCCGAGGTAGGCCCCTACCAGATCTTCGTGCGCTGCAACCCACGGCGTCTGCCGGTCGATGTCTACCTCCCCAAACGGGACTATCCCGAGGTGCAGGACGGCGAAAAGGTGGCCATCCGCATCGTCGACTGGCCGGCCGGGAGCAAGAGCCCCGTCGGCGAACTGATCGAACGGCTGGGAATGGCCGGCGAGAACGACACCGAGATGCACGCCATCCTGGCCGAATACGATCTGCCCTACCGCTTCGAACCCGAGGTGGAGCAGGCGGCCGAGGCAATCGACGGACACATCACGGAGCACGATTATGCCGAACGGCGCGACTTCCGCCAGGTGACGACCTTCACGGTCGACCCGGCCGATGCAAAGGATTTCGACGACGCACTCTCGATCCGCCGCGTGAAGGAGGGCGTCTGGGAGGTGGGCGTGCATATTGCCGACGTCACGCACTACGTACGTCCGCACTCGACGATCGACCGCGAGGCCGAGGCACGCGGCACGTCGGTCTATCTGGTCGACCGCACCGTGCCGATGCTCCCCGAACGGCTCTCAAATGAACTCTGCTCGCTCCGCCCGCACGAGGAGAGCCTCTGCTTCTCGGCGGTCTTCACCCTCAACGAGAACCTCGAACTGCTCGACGAGTGGTTTGGCCGCACGGTAATCTATTCGGACCGCCGCTTCACCTACGCCGAGGCGCAGGAGGTGATCGAAACCGGACGCGGCGACTATGCCGAGGAGATCGCTACGCTCAACCGGCTGGCCCAGGGGCTGCGTCGCGAACGCTTCCGCCACGGAGCCATCGCCTTCGAACGCGAGGAGGCGAAGTTCATCCTCGACGAAAAAGGCAAGCCGCTGGGCGTCTACTTCAAGGAGCAGAAAGAGGCCAACATGATGATCGAGGAGTTCATGCTGCTGGCCAACCGCCGCGTGGCGGAATTCTGCGCTCACCGTCGCACGGAGAAGGGTCGTGCCGTACCGCGGACGATGGTCTTCCGCGTACACGATACGCCGAATGAGGAGAAACTCGAACGTTTCCGGTCGTTCATCCTCCGTTTCGGCTACGTGTTCAAGGCGGCAAAAGGTCGCGCCGTAGCCAAGGAGATGAACAAACTGATGTCTGCCGTGAAGGGTAAGGTCGAGGAGAACGTCGTCTCGACGCTGGCCGTGCGCTCGATGGCCAAGGCCTACTACACGACCGACAACATCGGCCACTACGGCCTTGCCTTCCCCTACTACACGCACTTCACGTCGCCCATCCGCCGCTACCCGGACATGATGGTACACCGCCTGCTGGCCCGCTACCTCGACGGGCAGAAATCGGCCGACAAGGAGACGCTCGAGAACCTCTGCGCCCACGCCTCCGACCGCGAGATCGTGGCGGCCGAAGCGGAACGCGCCTCGATCAAATACAAGATGGTCGAATTCATGAAGGAGCGCATCGGACAGGAGTTCACGGGCCACATCTCGGGCCTCACCGAACGCGGTGTTTTTGTCGAGTTGGACGAGACGCACATCGAGGGTATGGCCCCCATGCGCGACATCATCGGCGACTTCTTCCAGTTCGATGACCAGCGGTTCGAGATCTTCGGCCTGCGTACGGGACGCCGCATGACGTTGGGCGATGCCGTGCGCGTGCGCGTACGGCGTGCCGACCTGATGAAGCGCCAGCTCGACTTCGAGCTGCTGCCCGACGAGGGCTCCGAGACCGTCGAGGAGAAACTCGCCTCGTCGGAGGTGGGTGCCGCACGGCAGAAGGGCCAAAAGACCAAACGAGCAACCAAGGCATCACAAACCACCAAAGGTAAATCAAGTGTCAAGGGCTCGAGGAAAAGCGGCCGATAAGCCTCGCCTTCTATAGAGGCCATAAGACTCCGCCTCCTTGATCAAGGAGATGCGAAAGCCCCCGCCGGTCGAGACCGTGCGGGGGCTTGCCTTTTCTGGCTCAGGAAATGGCCGGACTACTTCACAATCGACGAGATAAGGAACGTAGCCGCAACCGTCAGAATAGCGTACAGCTCAGGGAATGCAGCAAGAATCAGCGTCTTACCCATCACATCATGACCGTTTCCGACAGCGACGATACCGTTTGCGCAAACCTTGCCCTGGTAGATGGCGGCCGCCAGGTTCACGATACCCACCAGAATACCGGCACCCAAAATGGCAGCACCCTGCACCATCGTCGGCGATGCAAGCATACCCTGCACCATGAAGAAGCAGACGAAACCATACAGGCCCTGCGAACCCGGAAGGGCCGAAAGGATCATGTAGCTACCGAACGCACCACCGTTCTTCTTCATGGCACCCACGGCGGCCTGACCGCAGATCGAAGTGCCCACGGCGGATGCGATACCCGCCAGACCCACCATCAGCGCTACGCCGACGTAAGCCATTACCAATGCTGTTGTTTCCATAAGAGATTGAGTTGAATTTTGATTTGTTTTACTGATTATTTTCCATTGTTACTTACTTTTCCAACTTGCGGATCGGGTCAAACGATCGGGTCGTCATCTCGAAACCGGCGTTCTTGAAGAACTCCACGAACGTCAGACGCATCGGATGGACGAACGACGAGATCGACGACATGAAGAGGTTGATTCCGTGTCCGATCAGCAGGATCACCGTCGCACCGAGTATCTGGAGCACCAGGGCCCACCACGGCGTGGCCGACAGGTCGCCGTCAAGCCCCGTGAGGCCGAAGGCCAGCTGGTTGAAGACCAGTGCCAGCACACCGCCCGAGAGGCCGATGGCAAAAAGACGGATGTAGGAGAGCACGTCGCTCAACAGCCCCGTGATGTTGTTGTAGGTATTCCACAGGCCCGATCCGAAGTTCACGAAGAGGTTCTTTCCGGGCGAGTTGAAGAAGAGCGTCAGCACCGCTCCGACGATCAGCGCCACGTAGAATGCCGGAGAGTTCACGGTGAATCCCGGAATAACACACCCGGGGAAGACCATCGACAAACCGCCGGCGAGGCTCGCCGAGAGCAGGATGATGAACCATCCAAGCAGACCGAGTGCATGGCGGATGCCGAAGACATGGGTCGTGTGGATGATGTTGATGGCCATACCGATCAGTATCTGCACCATTCCGAGCGCCAGGGCGATCGAGAAGAAGTCGTTCTGGAAGTCGAGGAAGCGCACCCCGCTGAAAATGGAGAGCGACGAGATCGTCATGCCGAAGAACGAGTTGGCATAGAATCCGAAGGCTACCGTCGCACCGCCGCAGAGCATCGTGAGGTTGGCCGCCTGGGCCATCTTCGCCCCGCCCTTGAGGCGCAGCAGCAGTCCCACTACGAAGAGGATGGCGCCGTAGCCCGCATCACACAAGCAGATGGCGAAGAAGAGCATGTAGAACGGTGCGAAGAAGGGGGTCAAGTCGACCGTGCCGTATTTGGGCAGGGCGTACATCGCGCCGATCAACTCGAAGAGACGCGCAAAGCGATTGTTTTTCAACTTCACGGGCGTCTCGTCCTCGGGTGTCGGGTCGCTCTTGATCCACACCACGTTGGGATACTCCGCCAGCAGGGCATCGACCCGATCCGACGTCTCCTTCTCGGCCCAGCCCTCCATGACGACCAGCGTACCGTCGGCCTCGGGATGTGCCGTTGCCTTCACGCGCACCCCCTGCAACCGCTCCTTCAGTTCGCGGGCATGGTCCGTCAGCAACTCCTCCGACGCGGCAACGCGCGAAAACTCCGCATCGAGCGCTTCGAGTTGGCGGTGATTTTCGGCAATTTGCCGCTCCGCCTCACGGATATCCATTGTCGGGGCCTTCATCTCCTGGGCATCGATCTCGACTTCCTCGCCGGGGGCCGCCACCACTACGAAATGGACATCGGCCCCTTCGTCCGCGATCGGCTCGATCGCATACCGCTCCGACCACGCCGCACGGTTCTTCTCGAAAAGGCTGCGGTTGGCCGTGAAGTAGTGCAGCACCACCCCGCGCTCGGCCAATGCGCCGAGCTCCTCGACCGAAAAGGCTCCCCACGGGCGCAACTCGTCGGCCGCTTTTTCCAGGCGCGTCAGTTCCGTACGCAATCCGTTCGCGGCACGCTGCGCCGCGACGTAGTGTTCGTAGGCCTCGGCACCCGTAGCATAAGGTTTGGCCGCCGCATCGCAGCGTCCCGACGTGCGGAATCCGGACAGGAACTCCGCGGCACGTCCATGCCCCTCGATATCGAGCAGCAGCTGGCGGTCTTCCTCGGCGGGCTCCCAGCCCGTGGTCGTAATATCCACCAACCCCAACTCCCTCAGCCGCGCGATGAAGTCATCGCTCTGGGCGGCGTAGAGCACCAGGTCGTATTTCGACATTTTGGCGATCATGACATCGACCCCTCCGTGGCCTGTTGTTGTTTGGTTTTCACGATCTTCTGGGCCGACTTGGAGAGGTTCTCCTCGTCCTCCATGAAGCGTTTGATCTTACGGATGGCGTCCTCGTAACCGGGAATCTGCACCTTCTCGTACAGGTTCACCTTCTGCGTCGTCTTGCGGCGCGCATAGTCCAGCAACTCCATCTTGCGGTTATAGACTTCATACTCGATCTCGAGCCGTGCCAGCCGTTTGAGCAGGTCGACGCCTGCCGCATACCACACCGGCGACGAAAAGAGATCGTAGGGCTGCTCCTCGAAGCGGATCTCCTCCAATACGGGCGTACGGACGCCCGCAATCTTGCGAGCCGAGAGCTCGATGTCGGCAATGCGCACCAGCCCGGCATCGAATTCGCTCCAGAGCGACACCATGTAGTCGTACTCGGCCCGCATCGCGTCGAACTGCCGACGGAAGTCGGCGGCCGAGTCTTTCGCCCGCTTCACCTCGGAACGCAGCGCCGACTCCTTGCTCTTGATGGTCGGAAGGGCCTTCTGACGCATCTTGAGCTGCTTGCCGAGTTCGCCGAGCGACGTTTTGTTGTATTGGAATTTGATGGCCATAGGGCATTAAGCTTCTTTCCAGTATTTCTTGATGAGCTCCTCCTTGATGGCCACCTCCTCCTTCGAGAAGTAGGTCGCAAAGAGACGCCATGCCGTGTCGAGCATCTCCTCGATACCGATGTTCACGTCGATCGACAACAGCTTCTCCGAGTAGTCGTGGGCAAACTTCAGCGCACGTTCGTCGTAGTCCGACAAGTCGAAACCGTTCTCAAGTTTGGTCTTGGCATTGGCCGCATCGGCATAGAGACGCACGCAGGCATTCATCACCTGCGGATGGTCCTCGCGGGTCTTCTTGCCGATGACGAGCTGCTTCAGACGCGACAGCGAACGGAACGGATCGACGATGACCTTACCCGTATCGGAGTCGTTGCGCAGGAAGAGCTGGCCCTCTGTGATGTAACCCGTGTTGTCGGGCACGGCGTGGGTGATATCGCCGCCCGAAAGCGTCGTCACGGCAATGATCGTGATCGAACCGCCGTTGGGCAGCTGCACGGCCTTCTCGTAGATCTTCGCCAGGTCCGAATAGAGCGATCCGGGCATCGAGTCCTTCGACGGGATCTGGTCCATACGGTTCGAGACGATGGCCAGCGCATCGGCATAAAGCGTCATGTCGGTCAGCAGCACGAGGACCTTCTCGCCCTTGTCAACGGCGAAGTACTCGGCCGCCGTCAGGGCCATGTCCGGGACGAGCAGACGCTCGACGGGCGGGTTCTCGGTCGTATTGACGAACGAGACGATACGGTCCAATGCACCGGCGTTCTCGAAGACCGCCTTGAAGTAGAGGAAGTCGTCGTTCGTCAGACCCATACCGCCGAGGATGATCTTGTCGGCCTTGGCACGCAGTGCCACGTTAGCCATCACGGCGTTGTAGGGCTGGTCCGGGTCAGCGAAAAAGGGAATCTTCTGTCCCGTCACGATCGTATTGTTGAGGTCGATGCCGGCGATACCCGTAGCGATGAGCTCCGACGGCTGCAAACGTTTGAACGGGTTGACCGTCGGGCCACCAATCTCGCGTGCCTCGCCCTCGATCGGTTCGCCCCCTTCGAGCGGCTCACCGTAGGCGTTGAAGAAGCGCCCGGCCAACTGGTCCGACACGCGGAGCTTCGGCGGCTCACCGTGGAAGATCACCTCCGAGTCGGTCGCCAGGCCCTCCGTTCCGGCAAAGACCTGCAGCGTCACGTGGTCGCCCATGATCTTCACCACCTGGGCCAGCTTGCCGCCCACCGTAGCCAGTTCGTCGTTGCCCACACCCGTGGCACGGAGCGTCACCGTAGCCTTGGTGATGTTGTCGATTTTGGTATATATTTTCTGAAATGCACGTGTTGTCATGACTCTACACCCTCCTCTTATTTAGACGATTTTTCGTTCAGATACTCCTCAATGCGGCGTTTGTACTCCTCGAACTTCTCCGACTTCCACTCGGCGTAGTTCATCTGGCGGAAGAGGTTGATGAGTCCCTTGAAGAACTGCGAGCACTCCTCGAAGTCGCCGAAACCGAAATCCCGACGGCAGATTCCGAGCACCATCTCGTACATCATCTTCTGACGCTCGATCGGGCAGTTGGCGTCGATGTTGTCGAAGGCATCCTGCTGCAGGATCACGAAGTCGATCAACTCCGATTTCCAGAAGCGTTCGTGGTACTCGACCGGCACGCCGTCGTCACCCAGGATATTGATCTGGTCGTTGGCCTCCTTACCGCGCTGCACGATCGTCTTGCCGGCATAGACCAGATCGACCCAATCCTTCTCGATGTGTTCGTCGAGATACTGGCGGATTTCGGGATACTCCAGATACTTCGAATAGGACTCCAGCGGATCGATGGCCGGGTAACGTTTCGAGTCGGCACGTCCCTGCGACAGGGCGTAGAAGCAGCGGGCCGCCTTCTTCGTCGACTCGGTCACCGGCTCCTTGAGGTTACCGCCGGCCGGCGACACCGTACCGAGGAAGGTGACCGAACCGGTTTCGCCGTTGTTGAGCTTCACCAGACCGGCACGCGAGTAGAAATTCGAGATGATGGCCGAAAGGTCCATCGGGAAGGCATCCTGACCGGGCAGCTCCTCCAGACGGTTCGACATCTCACGCAACGCCTGTGCCCAACGCGACGTCGAGTCGGCCATCACCAACACCTTCAGCCCCATTGAACGGTAGTATTCGCCGATGGTCATACCCGTATAGACCGACGCCTCACGCGCCGCAACGGGCATGTTCGACGTATTGCAGATGATGATCGTACGCTCCATCAGCTTGTGACCCGTACGCGGGTCGACCAGTTCGGGGAACTCCTTGAAGATCTCGACCACCTCGTTGGCACGCTCGCCGCACGCCACCATGATGATCACGTCGGCATCGGCCTGCTTCGAAATGGCGTGCTGCAGCACCGTCTTTCCGGCGCCGAACGGCCCCGGAATAAAGCCCGTACCCCCCTCGGCCATCGGGTTGAACGTATCAATGGCACGCACACCCGTCTCCATCACGCGCGACGGACGCGGCTTCTCCGCATAACAGCGGATCGCCTGCTTCACGGGCCACTTCTGCACCATCGTCACTTCGTGGTCGCGCCCCTCGGCATCGGTCAGCACGGCCATCGTGTCGGTCACCTTGTAGCTTCCGGCCGGAGCCACGCTCTTGACCGTATAGTGATCCGTCATCACGAACGGAACCATAATCTTGTGGTTCACCCACTGCTCCTTCACCTCACCGAGCCACGCGCCGGCCATCACCTTGTCGCCGGGCCGGGCCAGCGGGCTGAAATCCCACCGCGCCTCGTAGTCGACCGGATCGGTAATCGACCCGCGCGCAATGAAGAGTCCCTCCATCTTCTCGAGGTCGTTCTGCAGACCGTCGTAGTTGCGCGACAGCAGACCCGGGGCCAGCGTCGCCTCGAGCATGTGTCCCTCGAACTCCACGCGGTCGCCGATCTTCAGCCCGCGCGTGCTGTCGAAAACCTGTACATAGGCCTCGTCGCCCATGACCTTGATGACCTCGGCCATCATGCGGTCATCCCCCGCATACACGTGACAGATCTCGTTCTGTCCGACCGGACCGTCGGCCTTGACGATCACGATGTTGGAAATGATACCGTTTACACGTCCTGTAGTTTTCATATATGATTGTTTCGTTCTCTATTGTTTGTTGATCCACTCCTTGCCCTCGAGTTCCGACATCAGCCGTCCGAACATTTCGCGGCCGCGACGTACGTCGAGACGAGCCCAGCGCGCCACCAGGTTCACACGCACGAGGTATGCCATGAGGGCGTCGATATTGAAGTAATCGAAAGCCGTGAGGGCCACCGATTCGTTCCAGCGCACCACGTCGATCTTATGCTCCTTTTCGACGAGATTGGGCTCTTCGTTCACCGCCGCAATGACGGCATCGATCCAGGGCAGCTCGCCGCGCAGGCCGAAATCGGCCGCCGAACTGCGCCGGAGTTGATCGACCACCTCGCCGTCGCCCACGACAACCTCCTCGATTGCACGGCCTGCGGCACGGGCGACCACGGCGGCCGTCAGGTTGCGCAGGTTGCGGTCGAAAAGCGACCACGCACGCAGAAATCGGCTCGATGAAGCGGCACACTCGGCGTAATAGGCCTCGAAGAGCGACTGTTCAAACCGTCGTTCGAGGTTCATCTCCTCGGCCTCCTCCCCCTCGGGATCGGCATAGGCACGCACCACATTGGCCACACGCGACGGAAGGCGGTGCGGCTGCTTGAGCTCCTCGGCCAGCTCCTCACGCGAGAGATTGCCCAACGGATTGAACGCCTCGCGTCCGGCACGCCGTGCCACGAGGTTCTCGCAGTCGTAATAGCCATAGAGCAGACGCACGGCACGAGCATCGCGCGACGAGACACCTGCAAGCACCTCGTCGATGATGGCCCGGGCGTCGAACCCCTTGGTGTCGGCATCGAGCGCATAGTCGCGCAGGCCGGCCACCAGACAATAATATTCGGATCCGAACATGGATTAAGCCTCGTAAAGCAGTTTGAACACTTTGTCGCGCAGGTATTCGCCCAGCAGCGCCTCGAAATCGGCATCCGAGAACGAGAGGTAGTACCCGCCCTCTTTCGTGCCGACACGGAAGCCCGTGCGCACCTCCTTCGACCAGCCCACCTCGATGCCGGCAGCCAGCAGTTCCTTGGTTACGGCAGTGAACGCAGCGTCGAGTTTTTCACGTTCGCTCTCGGGCAACAGCGCCTGCAGTTCGACCTTCGACGAAGCGGCCCCGCTCCAGTTGCGCGCCACGGACAGGAGGATCTCCTTGATGAATGCCGGATCCATCGTCGCCTCCTTCACGGCCGGAGTCACGGCCCGCGCCACGATCATCGTCGCAATCTCAGACTTGATCTTCGCCACGGCCTGACGACCGGCCAGCGAGATTTCGGTCATGGCATTCTTCTCCGCATCCTCGGCCTTCGTCTGGGCCTTCTTCACGATCTCCTCCGCTTCGGCCTGGGCCGCAGCCACGATCTTTGCCGCCTCGGTCTTGGCCTCGGCAACCAGTCGGTCGGCCTCCGTGCGACCCTTCTCCAAGCCCTCGGCATAGAGCTTCTGCGTCAATTCCTGCAGTTTGTTTTCCATAGTGTGCTGTATATTTTACAATTTTGTTACGTTCGATTTTCCAACCCCACAAATATAACCAAGAATCCGAAAAATTCGTATTTTCTCTTCCGAATTTTCACACATTAGACCCCAAAATCACAACAAAAACGAGCGAAGGGTAAAACGACCGTATTGACCGTCCCTTCGCTCGCCGAGAAGCCTTGCAACCGCCCTCGAAACGATCCTACTGATGCTCCGGGCGCAACAGATCGAGCACCGTTTTCACGGGCGAAAAGGTCGTAATCGGCACCTCAACGAAGACCGTATTCCATCGGGCCATGGCGCCATTCCACAGTCCGGGCAGCTCCTGTGCACGCAGCGGACGGCCATCGCTCGACTTCGACGAGATGAAGCCCGTCGACGGATCGACATACTGCCGCAGGTCGAACTTGCCTTCGCGCGACGTACGCACGCCGCAAACCAGATCGACCGGATTGAAATGCGTTGCCTGCTTCATGAGCGGCTGGTCCTCGGGGGCAATCTGACTCGACTCGGCAATCTGCAGCGTCTCCAGCCCGTCGTCGCCTGCCACCCAGAAAGGGCCGCCGCCCGGCTCGCCCTGGTTGCGGACCATGCCGCATACGCGAATCGGGCGATCCAGCACGGACTTGAGCAGGGGCGTATTGTAATCGGCCGGCAACTTCACGCAGAGACACTTCTCGACAAACTCGGCAATGGGTTCCAACTCTGCACCGCCCACTTCGAGCGCACGCAAGTATTCGAACGCCCGCGCCTGCAGATCGAGCAGCACGCCGGCCAATACCTTTTTCCAATGGATCGTATCGCCGCGACGGGCGTCGGTCGTCACGTTGTCGATGTTCTTGACGAAGATCAGGTCGGCGTCGATCTCGTTGAGGTTTTCGATCAGCGCGCCGTGGCCCGCCGGACGGAAAAGCAGCCGACCGTCGGCCGTACGGAACGGCGTATTGTCGGGATTCACGGCCAACGTATCGGTCGAGGGCTTCTGAACCGAGTAGCTGATCTCGTAGCGGACGCCGAAGCGCTCCTCGTAACGTCCCTTGCGGACATCGATCAACGCCCGGAAGGCCTCCAGATGTTCGGGCGAAACGGTGAAGTGAATGCGCACGACGTGATCCGCCGCAGCATACTCGGCCCCTTCGACCAGATGCTCCTCGGCCGCCTTGCGCGCTCCGTCGGCATAGGCATGGAAGGTCACCAGCCCCTTGGGCTTCCTGCCGTAGCACAGACCGTCGTTCACGATGGCGTCGACCACCGCACGGTCATCGGCCCCGGCAGGCAGACAGGCCTGCAGTTCGGGCCAGAAGGCAAACCGCTCGATATTGCCGAGCAGCGTATCAATCCCCGGACCGCGCCGGCCTTCGTTCAGGAATTCGTACAGCTCCTTGAACATGCGGGTCGCGGCGCCCGACGCGGGCACGAACTTCACGATGCGCAGTCCGTCGGCCTCGCGCTCGTAGCGGGCCGCAGCCGCGGCCGCCTGCTCGGGCCGCAGCACCAGGATGCCGTCGCCGGCCGAGGCGGCCCGAACTACATGCAGGGACGGAAAACCGCGACGGAAATTTTCGATCTGACGCAGCACCGCCTCCTCCGTGAGGCCGTGTTGTGCTATCTGAGACAAATCGGTGGATGTGAACATAGGTTGTTGTTAATAGGTGAATTTCGTTCGGTTCGCAAATCTCTTCAAAACTAATAAAAATTTCCTAACTTTGCAATCATGATACACGAATTTCACAACCTTTCGCTCCGCACGCGCAACAGTTTCGGCGTCGAACAGCGGGCCGCACGGCTCATCGAGTTCGACACCGAGGAGGAGTTGCGCACGCTCTTCGCGGAGTCAGTGCCGGATCGATGGATGGTCCTCGCCGGCGGCAACAACATCCTCTTCACGCAGGATTACGACGGCACGCTCCTCGTGCCGCGCGGAGAGGCAATCCGCCTGCTCGACGAA
Source organism: uncultured Alistipes sp. (assembly GCA_944320665.1). Lineage (GTDB taxonomy): Bacteria > Bacteroidota > Bacteroidia > Bacteroidales > Rikenellaceae > Alistipes. The sequence goes on from CALUII010000004.1 coordinate 45,509, forward strand.
GAGGGCGACCGCGTACGCATCGAGGCCGAAGCCGGCGTCGAGTGGGACGACCTGGTCGCATGGTGCGCGGAGCAGGGGCTGTGGGGGATGGAAAACCTCTCGCTCATCCCGGGCAAGGTGGGCGCCGCACCGGTGCAGAATATCGGAGCGTACGGTTGCGAGGCAAAGGATGTGATCGAAAGTGTGCGGATGTTCTGTCCCGCGACACAGAACTTCCTCGTACTGGCCGCCGAACACTGCTCCTTCGGCTACCGTGAGAGCGTCTTCAAACACGAACTGCGCGGACGCGTGGTGATCACCTCGGTTACCTTCCGGCTCAGCCGCACCCCCCGCCCGAACCTCGGATACGGCGACCTGGCGCGCGAGGTCGAGGCACGCGGCGGCGCCTCGCTCGACAACATCCGCGCAGCGGTCTGCGCCATCCGCCGCTCGAAACTGCCCGACCCGGCCGTGCTGGGGAATGCCGGCAGCTTCTTCAAGAATCCGGTGGTCGACCGCACGACGGCCGACCGGCTCCGGACCCGATATCCCGACATGCCGACCTATCCGACGGCTGACCCCGAGCGCGTGAAACTCGCAGCCGGATGGCTCATCGACCGGGCCGGACTGAAGGGCCACCGCGAGGGACACGTGGGGGTACACGACCGCCAGGCCCTCGTGTTGGTAAACCACGGCGGCGCCACAGGCGGCGAGGTCATTGCCCTGGCCCGCAAGATCCAGCACACGATCAACGAACGTTTCGGTGTGGCGATCGACACGGAAGTCAATATCTTGTAAAAAACGAAGAGATCCTACGCATTATGACTCTTTCGGATGGTTTTTCACGTTACGTCCGCGAAAACGGACTCTTCACACACGACGACCGCATTCTGCTGACCGTCTCGGGCGGCGTCGACTCGATGGTGATGCTCACGCTCTTCGTCGAGGCGGGATACCGCGTAGGCGTTGCCCACTGCAACTTCCAGCTGCGCGGCACCGAAAGCGAGGAGGATGAGCTGCTCGTCGAGCAGGAGGCCGCCAAATACGGCGTCCCATTCTACAACCGACGCTTCGAAACGGCCGCCGAGATGGACCGCACGGGCGAATCGATGGAGATGGCCGCACGACGGCTGCGCTACGCCTGGTTCGACGAACTGTGCCGCAACGAAGGCTACACGACCGTCGCCATCGCCCACCACGCCGACGACTCGATCGAGACCTTCTTCATCAACCTGCTGCGCGGCACGGGGCTGCGCGGCCTCACCGGCATCTCGACCCAGCGCGGGCAGATCGTCCGCCCGCTGATGTTCGCCTCACGCAAGGAGATCCTCGAATATGCCGTCGCACACCACATCCCCTTCCGCGAGGACTCGACCAACAAGTCGACCAAATACCTGCGCAACAAGATCCGCCTGGGACTGATTCCGCGCATCCGCGAGATCAACCCCAAGTTCACCGACCTGATGCGCCGCAACATCGAACGGCTGACCGATGCCCAGCTCTTCATCAACCGATGCATGGAGCGCGTACGCCGCGACGCCGTCACCTCGGCCAACGGCACGGATACGATCCATATCGACCACATCGGCGCCGACTTCCCGATGGGATTCGTCATCTACGAGTTGCTCAACCCGACCTACGGTTTCAAGGGCGACGTGGTCGATGCACTGTGTCTCGCCCTGGAACAGGGACACGTCGGCCGACGCTTCTATTCACGCGAATATACGGCCGTCACCGACCGCGGCACGATCCTCATTACGCGCACCACACCGGACGATGCCTGCGAGGTCACGGTCGCCGAAGGCGCCTCGCGCGCCTACTGCGGCAATGCGGTGCTCTACTTCGAACGGTGCGACATCGACACGATCCAGGAGTTCAACACCCCGCCCCACGTTGCATTGCTCGACGCCGACCGGCTCGAATGGCCGCTCACGCTGCGCCGCTGGCGCGAGGGCGACGCATTCATCCCCTACGGCATGACGGGACACAAGAAGGTGAGCGACTTCCTGGTCGACGCCAAGGTGTCGCTGCCCGAAAAACAGCGCCAGTTCGTGCTCACGTCGGGCGGCGAGATCGTCTGGCTTGTGGGCCGGCGCATCGACGACCGCTACGGGCTCACGAAGCAGACCGAAAACGTGCTGCGCATCACCAAAGAGATCATCTGACGCACCATGGCCAAGACAGGCATCCGATTCAAGGATTCGGTGGCGGCGTATGACCGTCTGACCGCCGAGGTGAAGGCCGGACGATACGCCCCGGTCTATCTCCTGATGGGCGAGGAGAGCTACTTTATCGACACGCTGTGCGACCTGCTCGCACGGACGGTGCTCGACGAGAGTCAGCGTGCCTTCTGCCAGATCACGGTCTACGGCCGGGACACCGAGCCCGGTCAGGTGATCAACCTCTGCCGCCAGATGCCCATGGGCGGACCGCGGCAGGTGGTGATCGTGCGCGAGGCGCAGCAGATGCGCAGCATCGAGAAACTCTCGCTCTACACACAGAAGCCCTCGCCCACAACCGTACTGATCATCTGCCACAAGGAGAAGAGCGTCGACAAGCGGTCGGCCCTCTACAAGGGTGCCGTAGCCCACGGCGCCGTGCTCGAATCGGTCCGGCCGCGGGACTACGAAATCACCTCGTGGCTCACGGAGTTCGTCCGCCACAAGGGGCTCACCATCGACAGCAAGGCCCTCTCGATGCTGACGGACCACCTCGGGACCGACATCGCTAAGATCGAGAACGAGCTGACGAAGCTTCTTGTCTCGCTGCCCGAAGGGACGCAGCGCATCACCGATGCAGACATCGAGGCCAACATCGGCATCTCGAAGGATTTCAACAACTTCGAACTCTGCAAAGCCCTCCTTACGCGCAACATGGAGCGCAGCCTCCTGATCGCCGACCACTTCGCCCGCAATCCGAAGGAGTATCCGCTGCTGCTGACCGTGATGGCCCTCTTCGGACAGTTCCGCCAGCTCTTCCAGTTGAACTACCTCCAGTGGCAGGCGCGACACAGGGGGATTGCCTTCCCGCCCGACGGCGAGCTGATGCGCATCCTGCGTGTAAACAACCCCTTTGCCATTGCCGAGTTGAAGCAAGCTGCCCCGCTCTGGCCCAACAAGAAGGTCTTTGCGATCCTCGGCCTGCTGCGTGAATACGACGCCAAAAGCAAGGGTCTCAACGCCGGCGGAACGACCGACGGCGAACTGCTGCGCGAACTGCTGCTCAAGATTCTGATGTTATGACGCCGGAGCCCTACCTCCACCAGACGGTTCACACGCTCGGCGGCGTGCCGCTCCTGCTCTCCAGCCACGTCGCGGTGCTCGACCGCGCCTCACGCGCCCTCTTCGGCCGTCCGTTCCGCTGCGAAGCGGAGCACCTCGCCGACCGGATCACCGCATTGCTGCATCGTGAGCAGGTGCCCGACGACCTCTCGGCCTTCGTGCGACTGGAACTGACGCCCGACGGCACGTTGCGCGTGCTCTATGCCGGGCTCTCGCTCTACCGCGGGTACGACCTGCGCACGGTACACCCCACGGCCGAAAGCCTCGTCTACGACCTTCCCTTCGGTGAATACGCCACCTCGGCCAGCGAGGCCCTCGGCGCGCTGGCCCGCGTCCAGGCTGTGCGGCGCGGCGCCCAAAGCGTCGTGCGGTGCAGTACGGAGGGGATGATCCGCACGGCCGACGATGCTCCGATCTATGCCGTGGCGGGACACCGGATCCTTACACCGCCCGCAGCACCGAGCGTCGCCCACGAAGTGGCCGCCGCCGGCATCGAGGAGGCTGGCCTGACGCTGACCGTCGAACCGCTCCCACGCGAATGGCTGTCGCGGTTCGACGAACTCTTCTACGTCGACCACCGCGGCATCACCTCGTTTGCCCGCTGCGACGGCACCCCCTACATGTCGCTCACGGCCGAACGAATCGCCCGGTGTGCCCAGCAGCTCACGGAACGTTTCCGAAAAATGTAGCAACCGTTCGGAACTCAGCCCCGTTATCTTCGCGGGAAAAACATCCAATTTTTCCCGTATTCATGAAAAAATTTCTGCTTTTTCTACTTCTGTACGCCGTCGCCGCGACGGCGTTGTTGCTCTACGGTTACCGCCGCCACCGCACCGAGGTCGACCGCCTCACCCAAAACCAAACCACACTCAGCGCTCGGGCCACCCTCTACCGCAACCAGCTGGACGAAGCAAGCGCCTCGGTGCAGGCATTGCGGCTGCGGTGTGCCGAATTCGAGGAGCTTCGCGCCGACGATGCCGAACGCATCCGGAGACTCGGTCTGCGACTGCGCCGCCTCGAATCCGTCGCCACATCGGTTGCAACAACCGACCTCACGATGCAGGCCCCGCTGCTTACGGAGACCGGGATGACCCGCTCCGCAAAGCAACACGATTCCATACCGGCCCGACTTCGCCCCGGCCTCGACACCATCGTCCCGACACCCCCAAGCCCGCGCCAGGCGAGCCTCCTCCACCGTAACCTCCAGTCCGGTTGTCCGCAGCCAACTTTCGGGCCGTCCGACTCCACCCGTCGGCACTTCCACTGGCACGACACGTGGAACACGGTCGACGGAATCGTGACGGCCGATTCGGTACTCTGCCGCGTGACGGGGGTCGACACCCTGCGGCAGATCGTCCACCGCATTCCCCACCGGTTTCTCTTCTTCCGCTGGGGCACCAAGGCGCTGCGGCAGGAGATCAGCTCGTCGAATCCTCACACACGCATCGTCTACACGGAGTACATCCGCCTCGAACGCTGAGCCTCCACGCCCCGAACGGCTTAACCGAGATAACCGAAACCGCGAAGAGCCCCCGCCCACGCATGCACACGCCACGCGCACGCAAAAAAAGCAGGCCGCCGCCTTGCGGTTTTCATATTGTTGTGTATCTTTGCCCATTATGGAACGTACAGCTATCTTTCCCGGGTCGTTCGATCCCTTCACCCGCGGACACGAAGCCCTCGTGACCGAAGCCCTCAACATCTTTGACCGCGTGGTGATCGGCATCGGGAACAACTGCGCCAAGACCGGCCTGATGCCGGTCGAAAACCGTCGTCGGCTCATCGAGGATCTCTATGCCGGCAATCCGCGCGTCAAGGCCTGCATCTACACCGGACTGACGGGCGACTTCGCCGAGGCCGAAGGGGCCTGCGCCATCATCCGCGGCGTGCGCAACACCACCGACTTCGAGTACGAACGGACGATGGAGGCCACGAATCACCGCCTCTATCGCGACATCACGACCGTGATGCTCTTCACCCCGTCGCCCGTGGCCGACATCTCGTCGTCCACCGTGCGCGAGGTACTCGCCTTTGGCCGCTCGGTCGAAGAGTTCATGCCCCGCGGCATCGATATCGCAAAGTATCTGTAACGCCTCCAGAAAAAACACATCAAACAACCAATCCCAAAATACCATGATGGAATTCACAGCTGAAATGATCGCCGGATTTCTCGGCGGCGAGATCGTCGGCGACAAGGCGGCCAAGGTGCACACCGTCTCCTCGATCGAGGAGGGACGCGAAGGGTCGCTGGCCTATCTGACCAATCTCAAGTACGAACCGTTCCTCTATACGACCGGAGCCTCCATCGTCCTCGTGGACCGCTCGTTCACCCCGTCGCAGTCCGTGGCCGCAACGCTCATCAAGGTCGACGACGCGGCCGCCTGCGTGCTGCGTCTGCTCGAGATGTATAACGCCGCCAAACCCCGCCGCACGGGCATCAGCCGTCTGGCGTCGATCTCGGATCAGGCGCACGTGGGCAAGGAGTGCTACGTCGGCGACTTCACGGTGATCGAAGAGGAGGTCACGGTCGGCGACCGCTGTCAGATCTATCCGCAGGTCTACCTGGGCCGCGGCGTGACGGTCGGCGAGGGAACGATTCTCTATCCGGGTGTCAAAATCTACGAAGGATGCCACGTCGGCAAGAACTGCATCCTCCACGCCGGCGCGGTGATCGGTGCCGACGGCTTCGGATTCGCCCCCAATGCCGAGGGCGGTTTCGACAAGATCCCGCAACTGGGCAACGTCGTGATCGAAGACAATGTCGAGATCGGCGCCAACACCTGCATCGACCGCGCCAAGACCGACTCGACAATCATCCGCCGCGGCGTGAAACTCGACAACCTCATCCAGATCGGCCACAACGTACAGGTGGGCGAGAATACCGTGTCATCGGCCCAGACGGGCATCGCCGGCACCTCGAAGGTGGGCCGCAACTGCTTCATCGCCGGACAGGTCGGCATCGCCGACCACGTGACGATCGGCGACCGCGTGGTCATCGGATCAAAGAGCGGCGTCGACAAGGGAATCCCCGACGGCGAGGTACGCATGGGCTATCCGGCCATGCCGGGTCTGCGATTCCACCGTGCGTCGGCCGTATACAAGAACCTGCCCGAATTGCAGAAACGGGTAGACGAGCTCGAAAAAGCACTGAAAAATCTGAAAAACGAACAATAAAAACATCAACAAGATGAAAAGACTCACACTTCTGGCTGCAGCCGTCATCGGCCTCTGCAGCTGCTCGTCGAACAAGTACGTCATCAAGGGCGAAATCGAGGGTCTCACCGGTACGATCTATCTGGCCGATGCAGACGGCATGCAGACCAACACTCCGCTCGATTCGGCACGCGTCGAGGAGGGCAAGTTCCGATTCGAGGGTACGGCCACCATGCCCGACCTGGTATACATCCACAACGGCGGCGGCGAGATGATTCCGCTCCTCACCGAGGTCTTCACCGAACCGGGTACGATTGAGCTCAAGGGCTCGATCAATGAACCTACGGCCATCGTCGCCACCGGCACTCCGGCCAACGACGCCAACACCGCCTTCAAGCAGCAGTTCGCCCAACTCATCGAGCAGTACTACGCCCCCGAAACGACCGACGAGGAGCGTGCCGATATCGAGAAACAGGCCGATGAGATGACGCGCGAGGCCGTCGAGCAGAATAAGGAGAACTACTTCGGCGTGATGCTCTTCACGTCGCAGATGACCTACGACATGTCGGGCGAGGAGATCATCGAGGCCATCGAGGAGTTCCCGGCCGAACTGCAGCGCACGAAACTGCTCACGCAGGCCCGCGAAAACGCCGAGGCCCGCATGCGCACGGAGATCGGACAACCCTATATCGACATCGTTCAGAACAATCCCGACGGCCAGCCCGTATCGCTCAAATCGGTCATCGAGACCGAGGGCAACCGCTACGTGCTGATCGACTTCTGGGCCTCGTGGTGCCGCCCCTGCATGGGTGAAGTGCCCTATCTGCTGGCTACCTATGAGAAGTATCATCCGAAAGGATTCGAGATCTACGGCGTATCGTTCGACTCGGGCCGCGAGGAGTGGGTGGCAGCCATCGAGAAGAAGGGCATGAACTGGGTCCAGGTGAGCGACCTCGCCCGTTTCGACAACCAGGCCGCACGCGACTACGCCGTGCAGGGCATTCCGTCGAACTTCCTGATCGACTGCGCTACGGGCAAGATCGTCGCCTCGAACCTGCGCGGCGAGGAGCTCGAAGCAAAGATTGCCGAACTGCTCCAGTAGCAGGGACGACTGTTCCGGTGGTCGCTCCCGTACATGCGAGAGACCACGTAGTGAACACGGATACGGGACGGCCGACCGACACAGATACGGGACGGCCGTCCCCATTTTTTCGCACACGAAGAGCATGATGAACACACACACCACGGAGCCCGACACATACCGCATCATGGGCATCGATCCCGGCACCAACTACATGGGTTACGGCGTGCTGGAGGTCGAGGGACGCTCGGTGCACTCGGTCGTACTGGGCGATATCGACCTGCACAAGATGAGCGATCCGTATGCCAAGCTGCGCTACATATTCGAACGGGTCGGTGCCCTCATCGACGAATACGCCCCACGCGAGGTAGCGCTCGAATCGCCCTTTTTCGGCGAAAACGTCCAGTCGATGCTCAAACTGGGACGTGCCCAGGGCGTAGCGATGGCCGCCGCCCTGAGCCGCGGACTGCAAGTCTTCGAATACGCCCCGTCGCGCATCAAACAGAGCATCACGGGCAACGGCTCGGCCGCCAAGGAGCAGGTCGCCGCCGTCATCGGACGCATGCTGCGCATCGACCGACCGCCACGCCGACTCGACGCCACGGACGGCATGGCCGTAGCCGTATGCCACTACTTCATGACGGGAAATCCGCTGCTCTCGGCTCTGGGCGGCGAACGGGCCAAGGGGCTCGGAGGCGGCATCAAGGCCATCTCGAAAGGCGGCAGTTCGTCGTGGGAACAGTTCCTGCGCGAACATCCGGATCGCGAAATCAAATAACCCCCCTCACAAACTTCCAGAAATGAAACACATGTTATGGTTGCTGGCACTGCTTGCCGGACTCGGCAGTTGCGGCCCGGATACCTATGTTATTACGGGCACGCTCGACCCGGCTGCGCCCGATTCCGTCTACCTGCTCGCTCTGCCCGACCGCACCCCCATTGCAGCCACGATGGCACAACCCGAGGGCCATTTCCGCCTCGAGGTCCCGCTCACCCGGCCGGAAGTGGCGCTTCTCTCGTCGGGCGGACGCGATCTTACGTTGCTATTCCCCGAGGCAGGCGAGATCACCGCCCTCCCCGACGGACACGGACGACTGCGTCCGGGTGGCACCCCGATGAACAACCGCTTTGCAGCGCTCAACGACACCCTCTCCGTCCTGCGCACGGAGTATTATGCCTTGGGGCCCGACGCCGATACGCAAGAGTTCGATGCACTGCACGACGCCTTCGACAACCTCTATGATGAAGCCATCCGCCTCAATTCGGACAACATGCTGGGTGCGTATCTGCTTGCAGAACGGGCCCGGGAGTGCGAAGATCTGTCAAAGATCGAAGAACAATTGAACCGTTTCCCCGAGAAGTTACAACAAACTCCTCAACTGCAAACCGTCCGTTCGCGCCTTGACCGGGCAGCCCGTACGGCCGTCGGAGCCCCCTGTCCCGCACTCAGCCTGCCCAACGCCGAAGGGCAGCCGATATCGCTCGACTCGCTCACGGGAGCGGGACGTTGGGTGCTGGTCACCTTCTGGGCCACCTGGAGTGCCCCCAGCCGGCAGGAACTGGCCCAGCTTCGCACCCGATACGACGACCGATTGAAGAAGCGGCTTACCATCTACAACGTTTCACTCGACAACGATACGGCTACATGGAGGAGGTATCTTGCCCAACAATCCTTCGCGTGGATCGACGTTCGGGCCGTTGAAAACGGGAGCTGCCCCGTAGCGGATCAGCTCGAATTGCGGAATCTGCCCACGAATCTACTGATCGACCCCAAGGGACGGATTGCCGCACGGAACTTACACGGTAAGTCGCTGTACGACAAGCTATCCACACTGAATCCGTAGTGTAAGTCCACTTCACGAGCACGGAACAAGAGTGGTGAAGTGTAGGAAAAAATGAATTTTTTTAACATTTTTTTTGCAAAATATTTGCACGGAACCAAAATTTGCCCTACATTTGCACTCGCAATCAAGGAATGGCGCCGTAGCTTAATTGAATAGAGCATCTGACTACGGATCAGAAGGTTACAGGTTTGAGTCCTGTCGGCGTCACTGAAGAAAGAGAGTTCAAAAGACTCTCTTTCTTGCGTTTAGGAGGATCGCCCCATGAGGGACGATCCTTTTTTGCATCTTGTTTCGGACGGTTTGCAGGGGCGAAATCGGGAATTTGTTTAAACCAATGTTTAAACCGAAAATCGGTTATGAACACTACCCTCACAACCGTTCTGTACACCTCTAAAACCCTATCCAACGGCACCCATCCACTCATGTTGCGGCTCACGAAAAACCGCCGAATCAAGTACATCAGCCTGCACATTTCCCTCGATGCCAAATTTTGGGATTTCGACAAGGGACGCCCCAAACGGAACTGCCCCGAAAAGGAGCGCATAAATGCATTGATCGAGACCAAGACAAAAGAGTTGCAGGAACAGATCGTGGACTTCAAGACAAGCGACAAGGAGTACACGCTGAGTACGCTGATCGAAAAGGCATCCCGTAAGGTCGTGCGCCAAACCGTCGGTGACCATCTAAACGACTACATCGATCGTCTGCTGGCCGTGAACCGTGTCGGAAACGCCAAGACCTTTGCCAACTGGGCTAAGGTCACGCCCCGTCAGAATGCCTTCATCCAACGCATTCTCAACTCCTCGTGTCACGTCATCTGCACCATGCGTTCCAAGCAGGATTATGTCCTCTCGGACAAGAACGGCAAGATGGTGCCCGAGAAGGTAGGCTTAAAGGCCGTACAGCGCGATAACGTGGATTATGAGTTCACCGCTGTGCTGGACATCGCCATGAACCACAAGGCCACCACCTCCAAAGACCGAACGGGACTCTTTACGGGACATCCCGAGTTCACGATAACACCTGCCGTGGGGCAAGCCATCCTCAAATGGTGCAACATGACGCAGCCCGCACAATCGAATTCTTCCACTCAAAACCTCCACAGCCATGCTTCCAGCCTTTCAGCCTAATCCCGAATTTGCCGTAGGGTTGAATCTCCCCATGGTGGAGGAGGCAACCATCGTAGAGGAACGTTCCGCCACTCCGATTGTATCGTTGAACGCACCGCCTAACCGTCACTTTATCGAGGCCAACACCAAGCCTGTCGATATGGCCCATCTGAAGAACGATTGTGTTGTTCCCGTATTCAGCAAGGACAACGAGGTGACCATCTCTCATCAGAGCTTTATCGAGACCGTTTGGAATTCTGCCTATCGGCTGTTTCCTCAGGAGGCCATCGATATGCCCGACATTGTCGTTTCGCATATCATCAAGGGACGGATTCCCGAGGCTATCCACAAACCCGTGAATCAGCTTCTGGAGACGGACAAGACCATCTATTACGAACGTATGGCCTTCTGTTTCGAGATACCCACGATTTACGAGGAGGTAGCGGGCAATCGGCTGAATCTTTCGATTGGAGGGGTAAGGGCCTATAACCACGAGAATCTCTATTCGAAAAAGACGGTCGAGAAGTTCAAGGTCTTCATCGGCTTCAAGAACCTTGTCTGCTGCAACCTGTGTGTCTCGACCGACGGATTCAAGCGGGAATTGCGGGTGATGAGTGTGCAGGATCTGTTTGAGGCTTCGTTGCAGTTGTTCCAGCAGTACGATGCCGAACGGCATATTCGGCAGATGGCCGCCTTGCAACGGCAATCACTCAGTGAACACCAGTTTGCCCAATTGATCGGCAAGGCACGATTGTATCAATACCTGCCCACTACCGAGAAACGGTTGCTTCCAGCCATGGAGTTTACCGACTGCCACATCAATGCCGTGGCAAAGGCTTACTACACGGACGAGAATTTTTCCCGAGGACCGAATACAGTTGGTTTGTGGAGTAACGCTTTACAGAGAAGGCTACCCTTGCTGTCTTATGACGGCAGGGGTATTTTCTCATATTCGGGAACAAAGCGTACTCTTGCATATTCAGATAACTATATTTCTAGTAATCTGCTCTTTGCAATTTACGATGAGATCCGCAAGTGTAAACAGGCAATTTCTGCAGACATAAAGTCGTAATCTATGGCTCTGAAGTTCTGAAAAATAGATATTTAGAATTTAATAAAACATAAAGTTTAAAATTGTACGGACCTGCCCAAATTCAAAAAAAACAAAGTTCTATTTCCAGGCGAAATGCTATTGATAAAGAACTTTGTTTTGGCTAAATTTGTATTAACATGGCGATTAAAAGTAAAAAAAACAAGAATTGTTATGGCGGGCGGATTATTAGAAGAATGGAATGATTGTGCTATAGAAGCTTATGTTTCAGGAGCGGTCCCCTTCGTTATTAGAAGCCTCTACATCTTGTGGAGATGGTAAATATCAACATGAAATGTTAAAATGGATGATGTCAGGATTCCGAATCAAAGTTAAAAGCGGCCGACCTTTGACAAAAGACGAATTAATAGCTATTGGCAGAATAATTCTCTACAACAACCAATGGCGGATGATGCTAATTTTTGCTGGTATTGCGGTACGCGGATTAATAGAGATGTCGCGAAACTAGAACCTATAGCACTATGATAGATGATGTGACAGAAAAACTGTAGATATCTCTATTGAAGATAAAGATATTTTTTGGGGGGAAGGGAATTTTACAATTGATGATGTGATAAATAAAAAAAGCAGAATATGACAAGAGAGGAGCAAGTAAAAATATGCGAGACCTGTAAACATTGCAAAAAAGATATTACACGAGGAATCTTGTGTGGGTTGACCAATGAGTATGGGGCTTTTGACGATTTATGCGCATTGTACGAACCCAGTGATGAGCATCAAGCAGAGAAAGAAGCGAAACAGTTTGTGGCAAGTCTGGACGAATCTGCGAAATCTTCAGACAAAGGGTTGTCGATTCATGGATATATGGCTATCGTTGGCACTTACTTATTTTGCTTGATAAGTATGCTCGTTGGTGATGAGGCAAACTTATCAATCATAATTCCGTTATACTTGGCATTAGCGTTCGTGTTGTTGGCCTTAATCTGTGTGGATTACTATTATTTCAACTACAAGCGAAAGAGAAAGGTTTTTGGCGAACTGACCCAGTCTGCTATTGAACAAGTCATTAAAATCGAAGGTTATTATCCCTACAAGCAAGATGGGGATATATGTTTCAAGTCGGAAGGATATCTCTACCGTATCGTGCATCAGGGTCCACAACTATCTCTGCTTTTGCAAGGACCATTTGATGGAGAATACAAAATCGCACTGCTGGCGGCTACAAATGTCATGAGTCATACAATAATAGGGAAAATACACGTATTGGAACCGTCAGAAGAATCGCCTCAGTTGTTCATAACCTTCAGCGTCGAAAGTTTAACTCACTATACGGATGAATTAAGAGCGAACTTTGCATCTTATTTTAATATTGTAAACGTTATGCTGGCGCGATTCTTAGAAGAATATCGTCAACTCGAGAAGGACGAATTGAAGCATAATAAAATGTATGACAAATCCTTGGTTAATTGATTGTGCAAAACCATCTGCTTATTCTTTTGATATTTACATATTGCAGGCACCTCATCAGCAATAATCTTTCGCGGCAGCGATGACAGATGCTGCATCATGGAGAGCAATATCTAATAGGTGAATAGAATCTATCCATTAAGCCGCCCAATAGAGAAGGATTTATCATAAGAATAATTAAAACTCCTTTAACTATGGATACAAAAACATTACTTAAACGCGTCTACTACGCACTAACAAGTGCAGTCTTTTATATTGTCTTATTAACGTTCTTTACGCCAACTTTTGGAGGCGTATATAATCGTGTCTTCTTCTATTTGGATATAGGAATTTATGGAGTCATATTTACTTTTATAGTTGCGATCTATTGTTGGATAATGACTCGTCGCAATGGAAGAGCTTGGTGGAAATGGGTGGCATGTGCAGTTCCTGTAATATTGTTGGGCATACACTATGTGGGGATAAACATACTTACAGACGCGGCTCGTAGCAATCAAGAGTTCATAAATATATCCGCTTTGAATAAGATATTCTTTGGGGTATTGATACTTTATATCGCCATAATTACTTTCTATTCCAAGACAAAATGCGATTTCAAGCATATTCTGCCTCACCAAACGGAAGTAGGAACATATATCTTCCTGGGACTCTATATTGCAATCCAAATTATTCTGTGGGGCCTTTTTATAATGATATTACCAGCATTCGTTGATTATTGGATTGAATGGTGGCCAACAGAAGAATGGGTACACAATGCAATCAATCAAATGAATGCCGAATTTGATCAATATTTTTAAATATTTTGAAGGTTTATTTTACCCAGTCAATTACGGAATGAGAAAGTCTCCTCCACAGTAAACCCTGTGATATGAGGTGCTGGATATAGTCCCTCATTGATGGGCAGGAACTGATTCGGATGGAATAAGAGAGATATTACTAACCTAACACATAATTAAAAAATATGACACGAGAGGAACATTTGAAATTTTGTTCCATTTGCAAGAAGCGCCAAATGGACATACAGCGTGGTGTGGTCTGTTCTTTAACCAATGAGTATGCTGATTTCGAAGAGAAATGCATTGATTTTGAGGTTGATGAAGATGCTGCCGTCAAGGAGCTTGTCAAACAGCAGAAACTTCAAAAAGAAGTGCGGAGAACAGGAGGAAAGTTAACAGGATCGAATTGGTTCCTGTGGATTGGTATCTTGTCCATTGTGAATATTGTATTGGGATTTGTCTCAAATATCCAGTTCGTATTCGGTTTAGGTGTGACGCAACTGATTCAAGGAATCACGCTTGCAACAGGTACGGAGATTTTAGGTGTGGTCTTGTCATTGGTAATCTCTGCATTTTATATCTGGACGTATTATTTGGCAGCCAGAAAAGAGCAGTTGTGGGCATATGCCACAGGATGGGTAATCTATTTCCTCGATGCCTTGATATTTCTCGTACTTCTTACGCAAGTGTTTGATTTCTCAATCATTTGGTCCTTATTGCTGCATGCAATATTGTTAGTTGTACTCTACTCTTCTAATCCGTTGGTTAAGTCAAACACCTGGCAAAGTATAAAAACGTTTGAGTGGACGCATGAAAGCATCGCATATGTTGTCTATGGTGGAATGGTGTTGCTTATACAAATCTGCAGCCTGATTTTTGTCGGAATGCTGTCGTTACAGAATTAGTATCTACACCCGTGAGGACGAATATTCCGAGATGAATGAAGAAGAAATTCTGACGATTATTAAAGAACACCCCGAAAACAGATTGTGGTAATATGGAAGAAAAAGCAGCTAATACCATTTGCAGAGTTGTGATTGAACCAAGAGAGTCATTGGACGAGTTCGGCGAAAATGCCATATTCAAACCGTGGGAGTTTATCGATGTCCCTGCAGATGAATTGCAGGAGAAAGATGTTATTGCATTTTTGTGCGATGGCGATATGGGGATCCTAATCGTCGCAACCGACAAGGCGCGAATATACAAGTTCAACTGGGGAGAATGGGATTACGAGAGGGTGCGTGCTTTTTGCGGATCTCGCGCTCTGGGCACACCATTAATTTCTCCCGACCAAAAGATCATCCACGAAAAAAACTGGGAAAGTGAATATATGGGTTTTGGAAGCTTCCTTTTCATGAAAAGTGAATGGTACGGCAAGTTCAAGACTCTTGAAGAAGAGACAGGCAGCACGGAGTTTGTGCTTACATTATGGCCCGATTTACTTTTGTATCTGCTTTCCCATCAGGATGCATCTGTTTGATTGAAAAACATCTGACGGTTTCTGAGGACAGACTTAGCACAAGGGATTCAAAGGACAGTATTTTGTGTATATTTACTATGAACGTCTATGATTGCATCACACAAAATGAAGAACTACATACTGATCATTGCTGTATTGGTCGCCTTCCCGATGTTGAACTGTTCTTATGCTCAAAACAGGCATACAATATCACTTGATACACTAACTGTTGAAAAATACGGGCAAACATTTAAGAACGGAGCCGTCGTAGATTTTGTTTATCAATTCGTCTATCCGACCAATGACACCCCTGCAATCCGACGAATAAGAGAGCAGATGATCCAATCCTTTTTCAATGTCGAATCTTCCATGCCGTTAGAACAAGCGCAAAGACATTTTGAGAAAAAGGAGATGAGCGAGAATACATATATGGGAGATTCTCCCTGTTGGAATACCACATATTCGGGAGTAAGGATCAGTAACAACAAGGTATTATCATTTTTTATTCAGGAATATTATTATGGAGGAGGTCCTCATTCATACGAATCCAGCCAATGCCAATGTTACGATTTGCAAACAGGGAACAGAATTACATTGCAGGATTTATTCTATGTCATCCAAACAGATGTTCCAGACGATAACGAACTGCTTGACTTGATAAATGTCCAGTTATATTCTCGATATAATTTGAGGGCACATTTTATTCCTCAAAATTTTGTGCTTTTACCGCAGGGAATCCTATTTATCTATGACCTGTACGATATAGGAAGTTATGCCGATGGGATCCAACGAGTCACATTGCCCTTGAGCAAGATTCGACATTTGCTAAAACCGATTGCGTTGACTTATTTTGAACAGAACCAGTAAATATCCTCTTCTTGGCAAATATCGGAGTTTCCTGGTTTATAGAACAAAAGCGGACAACAAATTTTCAAAGGCAAAAGCAGGAAATTTTTCTGTGCCTATTCTCGGCATTACAGTAAGGACAGACTTTGCACAGGGGTCTCAAATATACCCCTATGTGAAAGTTTGTCCTTGCTTGAATACTATAACAACTCTATTCACTATTTTATTAACCCAACTTTGGAGAAAACAAATGTAAGCAACCGGTGAAAAGCGTGTAGCGAATTTATTCCACGCGAGGTATCTTCGCGCAAAAAAATGCTTACACGAAAAGAAATCGCAGAGATAGT